>JBCCXG010000251.1:0-8242 GCA_039191945.1 Bacteroidota bacterium | reverse complement strand
GCCGCAATAGAAGTCCAATCCAAAAGCATCCCTACTGAAGGTGTCTCATTGCTTCCCGAATTAGCTAAAATCTCCAGCGGCGATACCTTACAATTCACCGCAACGGTGACCCCTCAGGACGCGACAAACACAGCGCTCAACTGGTCATCTATTGATCCGAGTCTTGGCACGATTCAGCAAGATGGTTTGTTCATCGCAACCGCCAGTGGGACAGCGCTTGAGGCTCAATTGACGATTAATGAAGATACGCTGGCACTAACACTCGGAGAAGAGGTGCAGTTACAGGCTTCTGGACAGTGTGTCTCAAGTGTTATCGATTCCGCCCAAACAGTGGTGTCGGTCTCCACGGAAGAAGGGGGCTTCACAGCCACTAGCGAATTGACAGTAGCATTTTCCACTAACCAAGCACACCCCTTCGAGCAGGTGGTTTGGTCAAGTCAGGATGAAAATGTGGTTATGGTCGAGAATGGACTCGTGACAGCCATTGGGTGTGGAGAAACGTCCATCAACGTGATGACGGATTGTGGTTTGATAGGAACGGTACAGGTCACCGTCTCCAGATGCGGCCCCAGGGTAACTGGTGTGGTAGTAAACCCCGATCAAGCCGTGCTTTCGACTGGTGAGCAGGTCCTTTTGGAGGCCGTCGTGATACCTTCCAATGCAGAAGATCCGTCTATCATCTGGGTCAGTGGTAATGATAGCATCGCCAAAGTGTCGGAAGACGGCCTTGTCACGGCTACGGCAACCGTTGGTGAGCGAGAAGAACCATCGCTTGTCTTAAGTGAGGACTCTATCAGCCTGGAGGTGGGCACCTCTGCGATCATTTCCGCTAGCGGGCACAGGGTGGAGACCAATACCGAATCGCGATCCACCGCGATTACAGCGATTTCCAATGACGGCAGTTTCATGGCCACAGCCACGATTTCGGTGTCCTTCGAAAAAGATACGACCATAGCCCTATCACAATTTTTGTGGTCTTCGAATGATCCAAGTATTGTGGAAGTCGTGGATGGCGAACTCAATGCCCTAGACTGCGGTTCGACCACGGTAGTGGCCTCTGCCCTGGATGGGCTACTCACGAAGGAGGTCGCTGTAGCGGTGACTGCCTGCATCACACCCGTGACAGCCGTAGAGATCATCGCGTCCAAAGACTCCTTGGCGCTGGGTGAAGAATTACAACTGAGTAGTATCGTGCTGCCGGAAGATGCGACTGATCCTAGCGTCATCTGGTCCTCGGCCAATAACACCGTAGTTACAGTGGCGCCAGATGGATTGATTACGGCTGTGAGCCCAGGAACAACTACCATCACCCTGACGAGTGTGGAGTATCCGGATGTAGCCGCTGCCCGTGAGTTCACCGTCCAGCCCCCAACGCAGCTTTATCAAGCCGAAGACCACACGTCGAGGAGAGGGGGTAGTATTGCGACCAGATTCAACGGGTATACGGGGCGGGCCTACGTCGACTATGGTGGAAATGGTACCTATGTCGAATGGAACAACGTGCAGGGATACGATGTGGAAGTGAAACTGATCTTTCGTTATGCCAACGGTTCTTCGGTTGACCGGACCAGTAACTTGAGGCTAAATGGTGAGGTAGTGAGTATTTTGGACTTCCCCACTGTTACGCTTGGCAATTGGTCATCCTGGGGAACGATTGAGACAACACTAACGCTACCCGCCGGATTGAATGTTGTGCGGGTCGTCGCCAACTCCGATCGTGGTGGGCCCAATTTGGATCGAATGGAAGTGGGTGCATGGCGTAGCGCAAGGACCGAATCAGGACTGAGTTCAACAGTTGCGACTGAGACCTTCGGTACAAGTGTCTATCCTAATCCCCTAAACCCCGGTCAAGCGCTTAGGGTGGAGCTAGGCTCGTCTTCAGAAGTCGAACTAATCGATACTACCGGGCGGGTCTTACTTCAAACTCATTTGCCCAAGGGGACGCACGAACTTCAACCACCGGGCCTCAGGAAAGGTATCTATATCATTCGAATGAGGGGCAGCAACTCCTTACAGGACTTCAAGATTCTGGTACGGTAGGCACAAAAAAAGGGAGGGCGCAATTCAACGTCCTCCCCAAAACGGCTACAAAGAAAAATTCTTATAAGGTCAGCTACTGTCCTTGTCCAAGGGAGTAGCCCCTTTCACCATCGAACTCGTATAGGTTTTCGGTTTTAATCACGTCAATATCTCGTTGCAAAGCCTCAGCTAAGAGTTTTGGAATGCTCTCTTTCAACGCAGGATGGCCATTCTCAACCTCGTATCGGCACCTCCAATGATCCGTACAAAAAGTCTCGTCGAACCCTTGAGGCCAAACTTTCACTCCCCTGTTGGTGATCATGGTCAGTTTGATATCACTGTTCAGAAGTTTTAATCGCTCTGCCAAATCATCTGCGTTCTCACCCTTCCAGTCCACGAAGACATCCACGCCCTTCAGTACCTTTTTCGCACTCGGACCTCTTTGATAAGGACGTAGATCCATCTGCGCGCCATGGTTGTACTCTGCCTCCTTAAGCTGCTGAGGTTTTTGGCCCAAGCGATCAATGACTGCGCTTGCAAAGGCATCAGTCCCTACTTGCTCTGCAGAAACGCCCTCTTTGTAGATGTCCGGAGTATGGATGCCATCCTCGATCGTTCGGGCCCACGCATTTTTCACGGCCTCAGCAACGTCTTGCTGACCTAGGTGATTGAGCATCATCACAGCAGCCCGTATCAGCCCAGAGGGATTGGCAATTCCTTGTCCAGCGATGGTTGGCGCTGATCCGTGGATCGCTTCAAACATGGCACAAGATTCCCCAATATTCGACGATCCAGCCAGTCCTACTGATCCAGAGATTTGGGCGGCGATGTCTGAAATTACATCTCCATACAAATTCGGGGTGACTACCACATCAAAGTCCTCCGGTGTGTCGGCAAGTCTTGCAGCACCAATGTCAACGATCCATGTGTCGGATTCGATGTTGGGATATTCTGCGGCTATCTCTTTGAAGACACGATGGAATAATCCATCCGTGTGCTTCATGATGTTGTCTTTTACAAAGCAGGTTACCTTTTTCCGATTGTACAGTTTGGCATACTCGAATGCGTACCTCACAATCTTTTCGCAACCTGGCCTTGTGATCAATTTCAAACACTGGACCACCTCATCCGTCTGCTGATGCTCGATACCTGCATACAGATCCTCCTCGTTTTCACGGATGATCACCACATCCAGCTGGGGATGCTTCGTATCGACGAAAGGATGGAAGCTCTTACACGGGCGGACGTTAGCGTAAAGGCCAAGTGATTTCCTCATCGTGACATTGAGGCTTTTGTACCCACCGCCTTGAGGTGTGGTAATCGGTGCCTTGAGAAAAACCTTATTTTTACGGATTGTAGACCAAGCCTCAGGAGATATGCCAGAAGTGTGACCCGTCGTGTAGGCTTTTGCTCCTACGATCACCTCTTCCCATTCGATGCGAGCCTTGGCGGCTTGCAGAATACTCAATGTGGCATTCATTATTTCTGGGCCGATGCCATCTCCCTTTGCGAATGTTATCTTCTGCATATGTCACTGATTTACGACAAAGAAAGGGCAATGGATTCATATATTTTTATTTATGTTTTTAATTGAATACATAACAAATCGTTATAAAACAAAAAAGGCACCCATTGGTGCCTTATTCTTCGTGAAGATGATGTTGTATTAAATGACTTCCTTGAGTTCGATCGCAATCGTTTTCTTCGCCCCTCCCGAGCTCACTTCCAACTCCAATATTTTTCCGTCTTCACAGAGCATCTCTCTCAATTCCACCAAAGAAAAATTGCTAGCCGGTTTTCCATTGACCCCGGTAATCTCATCATTGACCTGCAATCCTGCCTCCATCGCTGGGGAGTGTTCGTGCACTTCGTGAATTAGGACTTTGCTTTGCGTCGGGTCCAGTTGTAGACCAATACCGCTTGCATCGACCAAAAATTCCTTGTCATATAAGGCATTAGGCTCGAAGTACATCTTCTTCTTTGGATAATCAAATGTGATATTGAACCGCTCAAGAATCTCATCTCCGATAATACCGTCAACTTTTTTGTTCGATTGAATACCTCGCGCCGCTTCACTAAGACCGGTTGGCACATTGTCAAAAGAAAAGTCGCCGAAGGAGAGTTTCTTCACACGACCTTTGTGATGTTCTGCTTCTTTGGCTCCAATCCCAGCAGTGTAGTAGGTGTAGTATTCACCTACTTTGTCCAAAAGCCCATGTTTATGAACGAGGGGCGTATTGAAATCTAAAGAAGTGCGTGCGCCAGTATCCACCCAATATTCTCCTTCGAGCACCTCTCCATTCACCAGCTCCACCTTCGCTGGTATATGGGGAATGGACCAGGTGAGTTTCACGTCAAACTCCTGGCCATCGCCTTCATATTGAAAGTCCTTGCTATCGTAAATGTGAAACTCTTTATCGTCATAGCTGATCTCCACCACGTAATTTTTGAGTAGGTCATAGCCTATGATACCATCAATGTGTCTACCCAACGCCATTTCAAGATGGTTGAGCGATGTGACATAAAGCTCGACATCTTCGATCGCAAAGGTCCCGATGTCTACTTCCTGATGCTTGATCAACTGACCGGTAATCAATCCTCCCGCCCCAGTCCCTTTTTGCTTCTTTCCTGACTTCAAACCCAGATGATCGGCAGTGATATTATTAAGCACGGTCAATCCGTCAGCAGTATCAAAAATGAAGTCCAAGGACTCGGAATGATTGATCTCAATCGGGATAATCATGAAGTCCCCGTAAATCTCATAGGGCATGGTCGCAAGAGGTGCCTGAGCTTGTAATTGCAGAAATAGCGGCAGTGCGAACAGAAAAATTGTGAGTCGTCTCATCTTCAAAGTGGTTCTTTAGCTTTTCGTATAACTGATCTAACCGATCGAAGGTATCGATTTAGTTGGAAAAGTACAACTTTAAATACTAATAATCCACTTCTTTGAATGAAAGTAATCTGAACTACCGATGCATGTAGGATAAGACTACTTCCTGGGATTGAAATAGATGAAGGTCAGCGCACCAGCCGCCATCAATAGCCCCAAAAACTCACGCGTTTCTTCAATGTAAGACTTCTTGTAGACCATTTCGCCAAATATCTCCTGCTTGTCGCTGGTATTGAGCCACGTCCAAAATCCAGGAGCCAAGGTGACAGCGTAGACCAACAGAATCGCAATAAAAGCCAGTATCAGTCTGCGATTGACTCCTCGTAGGGCGGCCAGAAGGCATACAACCCCCACGGCGCCGTAGATGACAACCCACAACAGCGGGTCCGGGTCATTGACCTGGAGGTAAGCGAAGGCTAAAAAAAGTACGCCCAAAAAAAGTTGAAAGAATCGTCGCATCGTCTTCTAAAAATCAAGTCGGTAAGCAAGTATCGGCAAAAATCCCAACTGATAGGTCGGATTGCCCTGCTGATCGATCGAAAATTGATTTTTGGTGTTAAGCAAATTTTGCACATCTAAGGCCCAGGACTCCGTGAGCTTCGACTTGAATCGAACCCACTGAAGCCGTAGATCCAATCGGAAATAATCGTACTGGTAGCCATCTTCCCAAAACTGATCGGCACCCGTCAGACGTAAGTTGATATTTAAATTCCTTTTCTTGTCACCCTTGTCCAGGGATTTTCTCATTCCGCCCGCACCATGAAAATTCAACTGATCATTGCGTATTTCATCCCAAAAGAAGCCCGTAATTCCCCCGCTGAGATAGAAAACGTTATCAAAATTGCGTTCCCAATGGGCTGTAAACCCTCGCATCGTGTAATCTCCTGGCAGAACTGAAAATCCCGGCCGCAACTGATCAAAAACAATGTTTTCGAAGTCGTAGTAGAAGACTTCGAGGTAGTAGTCCGACTTCAGATTGGCAGATACACCCGCAAACGACAGACTCGTTTTCCAAGCTCCAGTTCGCACAAAATTGGGATCCAGTAATATGGAGAATCGGTCATTTGCGTCATTGAGACTAAGGGGGCCCTGAAAAGCGGTATATAACCCTGTGCTCAGACTCAAGGTCCCGGGACCTGTGGTATAGGAAACGGAGAATCTCGGCTCCAGCCGGCCATCATACGCGTCACTCACGTAATACGAGAGCGTTGGGGTGAGGGTCCATCTCCTGGCGATTTGCCAATGGAAGGTTGCAAACGGCCTAAAGAGGTAGTAATCTCCTACTTGCCAATCGGGGATGGCTCCGGAAGCTGATTGACCTTCAAAAAAATTTGAAACATTGTAGTAATTGAGGTCCCAGCCGACCTCCAGGGCATCCAGGGTCAAGGAGGTGTGGTTGGCCAAGATTTCCGTAGAAGCTTCTGAGTTGTTACCGCCTCTTGCTACTTCCAGCGTATCAAAGAGTATCTCTTCTCTGCCTTCATCAGAGATGGAGTAAGCCAGCGAAGATGACAATTGCCCACGCTTGAGAAATCGTCCCTGGTAGCTGACACCAGCAATACCCAGGGCGCCATCGTAGAAGATATCCGAACCATCCTTGAGCTCTTCGCGGCTTGCGAATTCCTCATGGCGAAAATCATTGCTACTCAGACCGCCCACCGCAAATAATTTCAAAGCTCCGCTCCGCAACGGAATACTCACACTCGCGGATAGGTCTTGAAAGGCGATCTCCTCACCCCCAAAATCCACGCCCATGGATGTCAGTAGTCCTGTGAAAGAATATCGGTAGTTGGCCCTGAAACTAACACCCTTGCTCCCAAGGGGCCCTCCAGCTCCGAAGTCAAAGCCGATGAACGAGGCCTGGCCAAAAAAATCGACCTCTGTCGTATCTCCTGAATCCATCCTTAGGTCAAAGATCCCTGCTACTGAGTTACCATAGTGCGGGACCAGCCCTCCATACAGAAACTGGGACTGACCGAGCATCTGGGCACTGATGGCATTTACTCCACCTCCAGTACCTGCTGGTTGATCGGTGAGCGTACCTGCATTGGTCAAGTGGTTAGGGTTCACGACCTCTACCCCCTCCAGGCGCCATCGATTGTACGTCGCCGGAATGCCGCGAACGGAAATACTGTTGTTTTGATCATTCGTCACCGCCACATCGGCAGAACTCGCCACAAGTCGAGCGGGATCGTAATAGGTAGCTGCCAGGCGATTGATTTGTTCCTGAGTAATGGATCGCTTACCTGGCGTAATAATCGGGACTTTATCCACTATCTCAACTGGTGAAAGCCCCATTACCGTAGGTGTAAGTCGGACTTCAATAGCGGTAGCCCGGCCTCCTATGACCTCCAATTCAGCGATCAATTTCGTTTGATAACCCACAAAACTTACCTTGAGACGATAGACCCCAGGGTCCAACACCAAACTAAAGTCACCGGTGCGAGAAGTCACGGTGACCACCTCCTCAGCCTCCACAGTCGCTCCCAGTAAAGGATCGCCATCGGCCCCCACCACTCGACCGCGCAAGGTGCCCGGTCGCTGGGCGTATGTAGTCTCTACACCAGCAGTGAGCACTAACAGGCTCACCAAGAAGAAGGAGATACTGCAGCTACGCGAGAATCTTTTGCAACGCCCCAAAAGAGGTGCGAACACTGGCCTTTGGGTCTGGTGAGTGATCCTGCTCAACAAAGAAGGCTTGCATGCCTGCCGTCGCCGATTCAGCAAATATTTTCTTAAAATCAATACTCCCATTACCCACCTCCACGGTCGTTTGCTCACCATCTCTCTCTCCAAGGTCTTTTACATGCCAAAGCTCGGTACGACCGGCGTACTTCTCAAAAAATTCTATAGGGTCATGACCAGCCAAGACTATCCAATATAGATCCAGCTCCATTTTCAAGAGCTCCGGATCGGTGTTGTCAAGAATATGGTACATCGGCATAAAATCGCCTGATGATATAAATTCAAAATCGTGATTGTGGTAAGCCAGTTGCAATCCAGCTGCCTTGCATTGCTCACCGGCACGATTGAGCAGATCAGGTAGTGACTGGTAATGATCCATAGATCGCTCAGACTCTGGCAGCCAAGACAGGACCATGTGACTCTGACCGGCAGCCACGGCGTCTTCGATCGCCTGATCCCACCCATTTGTCATGGTACCGGACCAATCAGCCTCTGATCGCCCCGTCAGATAGTGAGCACTTCGGATGCTCATGCCAGTATCCTTCACCAAAGCATAAAACTCACTGGCCGGCAAACCGAAGTACTGGCCATTCTGATAACCATAGATCTCAACCTCATCATACCCTACCTCGGCCACGTACTTTATCG
>JBCCXG010000250.1:0-8244 GCA_039191945.1 Bacteroidota bacterium | reverse complement strand
GGAGTAGGTGTTTACTATGCATTTTGTTGAGGGAGTACCCACTACTAGAACGTTGAAATGTAGCCGGCGTTGAGGAAAATAGGCCGTAACAATCATGATTTTTTACCATTGGCCGTAAGCCGAAGCGCTAGACAAGGCACGATTGCGCGTGAGGTCGCGGGGCTGCGGGCTAGCGCCGGCACGAGGAAGCCTGTGCGATGGCATTTGAGCGGTGGGCCCGTGCGATCCTCTTACACTCTTTGCACATCATGTACCCGCCTGACCTAAGTCATCGACCTGCACCCTTCCTTGTCATTTCGGCCCCCCAAGGGTCTTGATACCTTGGTATCATATAAAAAGAGATCGAAATGAACAAGCGTAAAATTCTAGTCCCTTTGGACGAAAACCTCATGACCGCGACGCTAATGACGTTCATGATGAGACTCGCGGCGAAGAACGACTTCAGTTTGATATTTCTGAAAAACGAAGCGACGCCCGGAGCATTGCTGGCCTTTGATCAGTTCCGCGAACTGGAAGAGGAATATGGTGTCGACTACCGCGTAGAAACAGTAGCCGGCGACTGGATAAGGAGTGTCAATGAATTGGGAGATAAATATGCTATTGATCTGGTCGCCCTCAGTACAGGCGCCGATAGCAGCAGATCTCAGGACTTCATCGCTGCAGTAGAGCGGCCCATGCTGATATTTCCTAACCGATGGGCACCAAAAGAAATAAAGAAAATAGGATTTGCCTGTGATAATCATAGTTTCCAGGATTCGTCCGTGCTGTCCATTTTGTGGTACCTGGCGATCGAGCTGAAAGCGGAGGTGTACATCATCCACATCAGTGACAAACCGGTCGTACACTGGGAACTGAACGGTCGAGTAGAGGATAGTATTGAGTTCTACCTGCAAGATGTAGAGCACCACTACGAATTCATCCATAGCGACAACGTCGCTAACTCTCTACTGGACTTTTGCGAAGAGAGGGGTTTGGACATGCTGGCAACCATGCCTCGTGACCACCAGATCAATCGTCTGGAGGATGGAGGTAAGGTGACCGGTCAGCTGATCGAAAAAGCACCCATCCCCATCATTACAATAGACTAAACAATATCGATCATGGAAACCTTAGTAACCCAAAAACCCGCCAAAAAGAAGAAGGATCAACTCCTGGTAGATCAACCGCTCGACTTCAAAGTCAGCCCCGACAGCAAGCAAGTCTATCAGGACATGATTTCCTTGAAAAGCGAGAAAGCAGACCGAGAGAGCCGAGAGCGGCTGATGTACTTCTTTGTCGGTCTGTCCATCTCTCTGGCCTTGATCATTGGGGCCTTTGAGTACAAATCGGTGGACGATGGACAGCTGGTGGATCTGATTGGAGAGGCGCAGGAACTAGAAGTGTTGAATGAGGTCCCACCTACTGAGCAACCCCCACCCCCTCCGCCCAAGAATGTCCTTCCTGAGGTGATCACCGAAGTCGCCAACGATGAGGAGATCGTTGAGGATTTGAAGATTGAGATTGATATGGAGCTCACGGAAGACATGGCGGTGGAGGAGATCGTCTACGAACCGATAGAGGAAGAGGAAGAAAAGGTCGAAGAGATCTTCAGCATCGTCGAAACACTTCCCGAACCGGTAGGTGGTTTCCCCGCCTTTTATGCCTACATCGCAGAGCACATTCGGTTCCCTCGTGAGGCCCTACGCAACAATGTCGGCGGCCGAGTCTTCGTGCAGTTCGTCGTAGAGAAGGATGGTTCACTCACCAACTTTGTCGTCGTCAAAGGCATAGGTAATGGCTGTGATGAAGAAGCTATTCGCGTTTTGTCAGGAGCCCCTAATTGGAGCCCTGGTAAGCAGCGTGGTATTCCTGTAAGAGTTTATAAAACACTACCCATCTTCTTCGAGCTGAGGGAAAGATAAAGACCTTACTAAGGAGGTAGCGTAGTTACGCTCGTTCAGATTGATAGGCCACTTCGGTAATCCGGGGTGGCTCTTTTTTGTCATGCTCTTTGCTGATCTTGCGTAGGAAAACATGATCTTCATCTTTCAATGCGAGCATTTGTAACCTATTGCTCCGCCGCAAAGGATAAGTCCGCGGTGGAATTGCCTGCCATCTCTCGGTACCGTAGTGAGCGGATTCGATATGTACATGAGGCAGCAAAGGCAAAGGGTGCGAAGTTGCTCATACTCTCTGGAGCGTACGGATTGTTGGCCCCCGAAGACCCTATACCTTACTATGATCATTTGCTGGCGCCTCACGAGGTGGCCACCTTGTCTCAGAAAGCCGCCATGCAACTGAGGGAGCAAGGCATCAGTACCCTAGACTTTTACATGGTGGACGTGTCTCAAGACGGCCATGTGAAAGCCTACCTTGATTGCATGACCGCAGCAGCTGAGCAAGCAGGTGTAACCCATCAAGTGATCCTGGTGGATTTCGACGACTGATCTTTTCTCAGGGCACCTGCTACTACTTTTGGATCATTGGAAAAAGCCTCCTAATGTCCTCCTCACTGGGCTGAGCGCCGTACTCACAGATCTCAAAGGCTTCTGCGTGCCGGGCCTGGTTGGCTCTTTCTTCCCCGTACCACTTGGTCAGCACGTCTCGAATTTCTGGCTCAATCGCTCTCGATCTTTTTTCCCCGAGCCATTTGCGACGGGCCGCGGCACCGTCTGGCACCTCTTCGGCATACCCCCCTATCCACGGCAACCATTCGTAAAACTGCGACTCATGGGCATCAATGGCATCCAGTTTCTTTTCCCAGACTGAGGTAATGTCTACGGCAATATCCGGTCGGAAGGGGTTGGGTTGCTGGAAGTGATCATAGGAGTAAAGGAACACGGGATTGGTCTTCAGCGGTGGCGTGTCTGGTGCAATATTGGGCACGGCCACCATGTAAGCCGCATCTTGTACCAGGATGCCTGTGTACCGATGGTCAGGATGGTAGTCGTTGGGCCGATGGGCGATGACAACATCTGCCTCCCATTTCCTGATTTCCCTGATGATTTGAAGCCGTCTGGGAAGGTCAGCTACGAGTTCCCCATCGTGATTTTCCAAGACATCATAGGTGACGCCCAAGCGACGACCAGCTTCTTTTGCCTCGGCCCTCCTTCGTTTGGCCAGCGCGCCACCACCTTGCGACTGATGGCCCGCATCACCGTTGGTGACGGATACGAACTTCACCGCGTGACCCCTACTAGCGAAGAGTGCCGCCGTGCCGCCCACATCCAGATCGCAGTCGTCAGGGTGCGCGCCGATAACGATAATTCGCAGCGGATCTGCTTGTTGCGCGGAGACTGTAGTACTCATCATGATGCAAGACAAAAGAAGTAGATAATACTTCATAGGTTTGGATTTTGTCGTTAAAAGGGAAGAATATAGATATTTTCTATCGTAATTCACTGACTCATCCTATCCGAGATCCATCCATGAAAAGTGCTCTTCTCTTCATTCTCTTAATCATAGCCTCTTTTTGCATCTACGCCCAGGAATTGATCGTTCGGAAGACGACCGACTTCGAACTCACTGGAGTAGGAGACGCTAAGGAGTGGGCCAATACCGATTGGACCCAAATCCCACAGCGAAAGGGGCAAAAGAATTACCGAACGGAAGTGAAAATGCAATACTCCGAGACCGGTATTTACTTGTTGTTTCGATGCGAGGACGAGCAGGTGACGGCCACCTTACAGGAGGACTTTGCGGATCTCTACCGTGAAGATGTGGTCGAAGCTTTTTTTTGGACGGATGAGCGCTTCCCCCTTTATTTCGAATATGAGCTTTCACCCTTGAACAAGGAACTGGCAATACTTGTACCCAACAACCAAGGTGATTTCATGGGTTGGCGCCCATGGAAGTACCAAGGTGAACGTCGTACCCGTCACGAAGCGGCAATCTTGGAGGACCAGGATTGGATGGCGGAGTTTTTCATTCCTTACCAACTTTTGAAGCCGCTCAGCAATGTTCCCCCCACCTCTGGAAGCCGGTGGCGGATCAACCTCTATCGCATCGACTATGATGAGGGCATGACCACGTGGTCATGGAAACCAACGCGCAAGAATTTTCATGACTATGAATCATTTGGTACTGCGGTCTTTCAATAAGGCTCCTGAGAAATGACTATCTTGATGCTATGGAATGGTACCACATGCTCATCATTATTGTGCTTCACATCATCGCCTACAAGTACTATTGGACAGAGGGGCATTTACGAAACAGCATTCGCCGTAGCCCCTCCAAAAAGTAGTTACCGTTCGAAAACGTGACGATTACGCATGAAGTAGTCGCCGTCTTCCTCTTCGTACTTCACCCACTTAGTGGTTACAATTTGGCTGGGACTTACATCCACTTTCAGTTGGAAGGAGGCCTTTTGGTTGTTGTCCTTGCCCTTGCTGCTCAGGGCTAGCTTCCAGGTATTAAGGTCGGTGATATCGGCCTCATCCAATTGCCACGAACCATTGTACTGGACTTTCTTTCCCTTTAGCTTGAAGGAGCCCGTGCGCTTTTCTGTCCGGCCGCTGCCTTCGTCATAGAAGTACTCGAAGCTCAAGGCTTCATCATTATAGGTAGCCACCATTCTGACAGGTAGATCGACAAGCGTCTCATCATCCTGATAGTTGAGGTAAGTCAGTGTGCCTTGCCACTCCCCTTGGAATACTTGGAGGTGCTGCGGAGTGAGTGACTCACTGCCTACGAGGAACGAGAGCAATAGAAGAATCGAAGTGCTTTTCATCTTGATGTTTTTTTGCTCGTACATACCAAAACTCGTCCGAAGTCGTAAATAGTTGATTATCTGATTCTTGTGTGGAAGTGAAAGATTGATTCGTGTTTCACTATAGAACAGTTAGTGTTCCGATTGATTCGATTTTTCCAACAAGGGACAGTACCCCATGGATGATTTTCGAAATGGTTTAACTTTAGGTTTTAGGTTGTGGTAACTAATTCTTACTTCATGAAATCGCTTCCAATGAAATCACTGTTTTCTCTTCCGTGCCTGTTTATTGCCTTTTGTTTGTCGGCCCAAAGTGGCTGTCTTGATGCTGAAAAACTCATGGCCCTGGATGCCCAGTGGGAGAGGGCGTTATTGGAAAACGACGCAGAAGTACTCGAAGAACTCTTGGCTGATGATTTCATCTGGGTCCACAATCATGCGGGTACGGTGGATGATAAGGCGAAGCGTGTCGCGGCAGCCAAGCGAGCCAAAGCCAATAATCGATCCAATACCAGATCACGTACCCAGCGTGAGGTCAAGACCCTCATCTTGGGATCGACGGGTGTCGTGACGGGGTTCACCGTCGTGGATCGTGGACCGACACCAACGACCTACAACTTTATGAGGACGTATGCACTGGTCGACGGTAGTTGTAAGCTCCTGGCCAACCATACGATGGCCATTCCTAAGGATGAATAGTCCCTTACAGTTCCATTGATTTTGATCGAATAGAGGGTGCTAGCGCGGTCCTTGTTTCTTTATTCCTACATTTTCCTATGCCCAGCTTTGTCGGGTCAAGATGCCCCATGGAGTCGATGGGTGATTGATGATTTTTCTTCCGGTGCAGACGGCGTCAAACTGGGCGATATCAACCAAGATGGCTTGATGGATGTAGTAACGGGTTGGGAAGAGGGAGGCTGGACCAAGGTCTATCTCCATCCTGGGTACGAAAACCTGAGTAAACCTTGGCCTTCGGTCATCGTGGGACGGACGCCGGCCGTGGAGGATGCGGTTTTTGTGGATTTGGATGATGACGGCGTACTGGATGTGGTGAGTAGCACGGAGGGTAAGGACAAACGCCTGTATGTTCATTGGGGGCCAGCATCCAAGCAGGACCTGTTGGATTCGGCTCATTGGGAGACGGAAGTCATACCTGCTTCGGAGGGCTTGATGCAATTCATGTTCGCGATGCCCTGCGAGGTCGATGGGGAGAACGGGATCGATCTAATGGTTGGAGGCAAAGGCGAGGATGCGGCAGTCGGTTGGTTTCGATCACCGCAGGACCCCAGGGATCTGGCACAGTGGCAATGGGTGTCCATAAGTCCCGCTACCTGGATCATGTCCATCGTTTTGGCGGACATGGATGATGATGGAGATCTGGACGTCCTCCTTTCCGACCGTAAGCCTGGCCCAAGTCAGGGGGTGCGCTGGCTGGAGCATCCGGGCAAGGGCGGAGTTACTGGACAAAGTTGGGATAGCCACTTCGTTGGAGCTCAGGGGCTGGAGGTGATGTTTTTGGATCTACAGGACTATGATCGCGATGGGTTGGAGGATATCGCGGCAACCGCTTTTCATCAGCAGGTCATTTTTTTTGAGCGGCTTGATCCAACTGGCCGGCAATGGGGCCAAACCTCCGTACCGACACCCTTTCCATCCGGAAGGGCCAAGGCCATCAAAGTAGGAGACATGGATGGGGATGGCCGACAGGATTTGGTTTACTCTTCCAACACCTTGGGAGAAGAAGGACGCTTGGGCGTGATGTGGCTTCCATCAGCTTTTAAGGCGGAAGGATCCGGCTGGCAAAACGTGAGTGGTGAGGAAGGATTTAAGTTTGACCGAATGGAACTGATCGATATCGATGGTGACGGTGATCTGGACGTGCTTACGTGCGAAGAAAACTACGGAGAAGACAGTCACGGACTGGGCGTAATTTGGTACGAGAATCCGAATGACCGCTAAAGGTTGTGTAAAAAGGACCAAGGCAAACCCCATTATCGAAAGGCCTGAGACGAGCAATGCCTAACACTTACACCAGCGGCGGCAGAGGACAGCGTTTTTTGTCTAATTTTCTGGTCCTTCCAAATTCCAAGAAGCTATGAAAAAACTACTGACCTTCCTGCCCTCCCTCTGCTTCGCAATTGGCTTACACGCTCAAGGAGCTTTGGGCTATCAAGAGCCTCCTGCGGAAATCAAAGAACTGATCGATGCACCATTGGCCCCTTCTGTACTCATCGATGAGGCAGGCGAAAATGTCGTACTGCGCTACCGGGATCGCTACAAGACAATTGCTCAGCTATCGGAAGAAGAGCTGAGGTTAGGTGGACTCAGAATCAACCCGGTGACCAACGTGGGCAGCAGGGTGACTTTTTACAACAACCTGCAGGTCAAAGGAGTCTTTGACGAAGCCACGAAGCAAGTGACCGGCTTGCCTGACAATCCGCGCTTCGCTCACTTCAGTTGGTCCCCGGACGAAAAAATGATGGCCTTTACCCACACAACAGCGTCTGGGGTCGAGGTCTGGGTGCTGGACATCGCCCAAGCTGCGGCAAAGAAACTCACGCAGGCTTCCGCCAATGCCAACATGGGAACGCCTTATGCCTGGTCCCAGGATGGTCAGTCACTACTTGTGAAAATGCTTCCCGCGGATCGTGAGACATTGATCGATGCTGATATTGCCGTGCCTACCGGACCCACCGTTACCGTGAGTGCTGGGGAAAAGGCCCAAAACCGTACTTACCAAGACCTCCTGAAAAGCCCTGCTGACGAACATAATTTTCAGCAGCTGGCCCGCTCCGAGATCTATCGGGTAGGGGTCGACGGCAGTGTGGCTCAATGGAAGCCTGTGGGCATGTACCGCGGCATGTCTTTCTCACCCGACGGTCAATATGTGTTGTTGACGGAGATGAAGCGGCCTTTTTCCTATCTCGTGCCTTACTATCGATTTGCATTTGAAACGTCCGTATTCACCGCCTCAGGTCAGCTGGTGACGCAGCTTTTGGATATGCCAGTGGATGAGGTGCGCCCCAAAGGCTTCATGTCCACGACGGATCAGAAAAGAAACTTCAACTGGAGAAGTGACAAACCCGCTACCGTTACCTGGGTACAAGCATTGGACGGTGGCGATCCGGCGAAAGAAAGCGAGTACCGCGATGAGGTATTTGAGCTTCCCGCACCATTTGAGGGAGAGGCGAGATCCCTGCTTAAAACCAAGAACAGATACGCGTGGATTATGTGGGGGTCGGATGAAGTAGCCGTGGCTTACGATCGATGGTTTGACAACAGGAATATGAAGACCTATGTATTCAACCCTAGTGATAATACGGTTGCACCCAAGATCTTGCATGATCGTAACTATCAAGATGCTTACAGCGATCCCGGTGACTTTGTGATGAAGTCTAATGAATTTGGAAAGTCTGTGTTGGAATTGGACGGTACCACGGCGTACTTATTGGGAGAGGGGTTTACTGACGAGGGGCAGTTTCCTTTCGCCGACGAGATTAACCTCACGAGTGGTAAGACCAAGCGGCTCTATCAGTCGAGTTATACCGATAAGTTGG
>JBCCXG010000249.1:0-8269 GCA_039191945.1 Bacteroidota bacterium | reverse complement strand
GATTTTAGGTCAAATTAAGGGAATGCAGGAGTCGCAAAACGATAGTCATTCCTGCACTCTTGAAAATCTTGCTGAACGGGTAATATTACCGTTCAATACTTTTCAAACCTTACCGGAAACCCACCCTCGTTGAGGTCATGATTCCGAGGGTGAAATGGCCTTAAGCTTGAAGCCTGAGACACGTTGGAGTAACTCCTCCGATATTTTATTGAGGTGCTCTGATTTCTCGGTGTAGTTCGTCATTCCAGAGCTCAACTCCGAGGCAGAGCTCGCAACTTCTTCCGTCCCAGCAGCCGTCTCCTCAGCAATCACCACAACGGCTTCCGTAATCCCAACTACATTCTTTATGTCTTCGATCTGCTTTTGCGCAGAGTTCAATATCTGTTCAGAGAGACCCAGGGTTTGACTCGTGGACTCGGCGATCTCCTGGAAAGCTGCAGAAGCGTTGGTGGAAGCCTCTTCGCCTCCCTGAATGCTCTCATTCATCACCTCAAGCACTTGCGCTGCCTGGCTCGTATCATTCTGAACGTCAGTAATCAACTGCTCAATTTCCTGCGCACTCTTTCGAGAGTCCTCTGCAAGCTTTCGAATCTCTTCTGCAACCACCGCAAATCCACGGCCTGCCTCTCCGGCCTGGGCCGCCTCAATGGCTGCATTGAGTGCCAAGAGATTGGTCTGTGCAGCGATATCGGAGATGACCCCAAGCACCCGGGTGATCTCTTTCGATCGCTCGGCCAATACTTTGAAAGACTCGTTCGTATCTCGTGAAAAAGCCGCGATGTCTTTCATGCTGAAGCCCACCTTTTTGATCAGCTTCAACCCATGCTCGCTGGTAGTCGCGCCAACCTTGGCCGCGCTGTTGATCGACTCAGCTTGCCCCCCTACTTCGTTAGATGATTGGAGTATGCCTTCGATTAGATTTGAAGATCGATCCACCTGATTGACCTGACTCTGGGCGCCTGTGCTCATCTCCGAAATCGCTGAGGCAATTTCCGAAGTGGTAGCATTCATCTCTCGTCCCGCCACCAGCATTTCCTCGGTCGATCCTCCGAGATCGCCAGCGCTAGCCAAGGCTTGCTGCAGTAAGTCATTGAGGTTGTCCAGTGCACGATTGAGGTCGATGGTTAGCATCTGCACATCTCCCATTACATGTCCTTCAAAACGTTTGCTTAGGTCACCCTCTGCCATAGCGTTGATGATCGCATGAACACCGCGAAAAGAACCGCTCAAATGCGCAAAATGTGCGGTGACGGTTTCAGAAATTTCAAACCATATGCCTTGTTTACCCTCCGCGAACAGGTCAACACCGACTGCACCTCGGTCCAGCGCCTCACGGAACTTGTCTTGGATCGTCTGCACTTCTAGCCACACCTTGGCCAGCGTATTGACCGCTTCATGATAAATGGGACTGTCAATATTCTTTGGTTCTTGGACGGCGGAGAAATCGCCATCGCGCACCTGACGCATCAAATCAATGGTGGCCTTTTCGCCGGCCCTTGACGAGCTGATGGATGCCCGTAATCCGGCAAATCCCGTGGCATCTGACGACATATCCTCCTCATTTTCAGATAGTAGTGCCTTAACCTCCTCTAATTCCGCGAGCGTCCCCTTAGACAAAAAGAATACCAGTCCGGCACCAATAAGGGCTACCAAAATTCCCCAAACTGCTATCGTCCAAGAGATACCAGCACCACCCTCAAGCTTCGTCGTCGAGGCACCTATGATCCAATTCATCGGCTCAAAGTAAACGGCGTAGGTCATCACAGGAAGATCATCTTCTGAGGATGCCTGGTGTTTCAAAAATGTGGGACCGGACGTAGTGGTCTCGTTCACAAGATGTTTGTACAAGTTGGGCTCTTCCCCATCGAGCATTTGAAATTCATCGCCATCGAGTAACTCTCCCAGGCGATCCGAATTGAAAGGATCCATCAACAGCTTAGGAGAAGAATTGTCCGCGGTTGTTACCCACAAGTATCCTTCGTCCTCGTCAAAAACCATATTACTCAATAGAAAGAGCACATCTTCCATCCCTTGTTCACCCCGAATGGCATACTCGTTTTCCAGCATCCTTTTCGTCAGTGTTAGGGTATTTTGCAATCGCAGTTGAACGTCCTCATCAGCACCGGTATTGCCGGATTGCAATTTTGCGATAGTTATGATAATAAATACAGCGCCGATCAGAGTGGCTGTCGAGAGTACTAAAACCTTGGTTCTCAAATTCATGGTGAATCTATGCTGTCAATGCTCTTTTCTAAATGGACTTACCGGGGCTTTTAGAGGTTTTCCTCTATTACCTCCTCTTCAATCAAATCGATGATGTCTAGCAACATGATCATGCGATCTTCTCGCTTTACGATATTCTTGATGTAGGCGTCGGCCTGGGAAGATTGTACCATCACCCCCGAAGAGTGCTCGATCTCACGCTCGAAAACGGCCATCGTGTCTGGTACACGATCGACAATCGCGGCGACTTGGTACTCATCACTCTTTATGACCATGCAGTAGCTATCTTCATAGCTTTCCTCCGTAACCTCCATACCCAACTTTGTCGCGAGATCGATCATGGTGTACACATTTCCTCGCACATTGGCGACGCCCTTCACAAATGGCTTCGTCTGGGGGATAGGAGCGATGGGCGGCGTCTTCACGACCTCATTGACCATATCGATGGGGATGGCAAACTCCTCCCCACCAATGGGAAAGACAATGACCATAACTCGATCCGAATGCAGATCTTCATCATGGTCCTCTTCATCATCGAATATCGGCAATGATGCAATGGATGCCTCTGTTGTTGCTGCTGCGACAGGATCCAACGCTGGTGTTGAACCTGAAGTCCCCTCCTCTCCTTTGTTTAGATTATTTCCTAAGGCCACTTTCTGATATTGACAACCTGTTAAACTTTCATTTAGGTCCCATAAAACGGATCGGTCAAATGAGAACGCGAGCAATCTACAATTTCACTTGAGAAAACCAAACAAAAATGGAGTCAGGTGGGATTATTGCCAATAAAGCCCAAAATACCTCAGCCGAGCCTGCCTCAACACACCGCCCCCGGACGATGGTATATTTGACAACGTCAGCCTCGGATCGCGCCTACTCCATACAGAGAGATAAGGACGCTTCTCCATGTGCGAAAATCCTTGATGCAGTGAGCGATGCATCGTCGATTTTGAGCACCTTCCAGTCGTCGTAGAGGACGACCTCCCCGCTCAGCTGCATGGGCAACCCAACATAAGGCAAAACCTGATTGTGAATGCCTCTAAGTTGATCGTCGGTGAGGAAGTAGTAATCAGTGAACTCACCGTTCTCTCGCAAGGCCAGTAGTGGTGGTACCCCGCCTGAGATACATCGGATGGCGCAGCTTCTATGTACCGCCTCGGAACCCGGGTTCATTACCCCAAAAAAACACTTCGGATCGACGATCTCACCCAACAACTGAATTGCCCCAGCCTGGGCAATCTGCCGCTTCAGTGGTGCCCCCCGCTTGTAGGACAAAACGCTTTGCTCTCCCTCGGTTAACTCCATCCATACCTTGTCCTGATAGCGAAAGATGGTGCCTCGGAGGACGACCTCGTAGGCAGATAGATCTCCCCCCACTTGTCCCTGGAAATGCTTCACCACCGGCTCCGCCCCAAACTTCCCAAACCCAACCAGCGGCACGGTTTTCTTCATCCCATGTTCTTCGGTAATCAACGCAGGCACCGGCTCCAGTACCAAGCGACCCTTCATTTCGGTCAAATGCCCATAATCGAAGTAACTGTCGACGAATCCTCGCTCTGCTACGACAAATAGTATCGCAAAGGCGAGCATCAAGGTAAAAGCCAAGGCAAAGAATCGAAAGAAGGCCCGACGGTAGCCCGGTGGTTCTTTGTCTTGCCATCCAATATAAAATTCATCACTTTTCATCCGGTACAAGTAAAGGTGCTACAGGGGTTCCCGGTTCATTCGGCTTCGGATCAATCATGAGGGTGGTACCCTCTACTTTGAGATGGTAAGTTTCAACTTTTTCGGTGAAAGGAGGCGGTGATTGTCCATTGCCCGGTAGGTATTGGTAGCCATGCCATGGGCAGGTCACACAACCATCAACAATTCTGCCTTCGCCCAAGGGTCCGCCCTGGTGTCGACAGGCGTTGCTGATTGCCGATACCTTACCATCGTATTTGAAGATGGCCACACGCTCATCCGACAAGGCGATGACCTTGGCCCGGTCCTCTTCCAAGTCCGACAGATCACAAGCCACGATAAATTGGTCCTGATTTTTCTCAAACAGCCGATCCGATTTCCACTCCTTCCATCCTGCCATGAGATGCAGGGAGGTGATACCGATGAATCCGATCATGACGATCCCGAAGATTGCGGGGCTTGCTTCGTTTTGCAAACCGCCCAAAACCACATGCATCAATATTAGACCATAAGCCAAATAGACCATCATATGGAGCGCCTTCCACGTCCGAACACCCAGGTTCTTGAGCCAAAAGTCGTGACTACTGGTCGCCATCAGGGCAAGAATGACCAAAGCCAAGAAACCAAGTACCTGAAACGGAAAATGAGCGAGCGAGTCATAGCGCAGATTGGACAAAAACACCGAACGCACGGGATTCATATTGCTCAAGGCGTGAAAATTCATCATACTGAACAGGCCATGGATCGCCGCCATCAAAAACATAGTCACACCAAGGTGTCGCCTATTGTACAAGACGATCAAGAACCGTCGATCAAACCTGGACAACGGCCCAATCGCAAGAATGACATGCAGCAAGAGCAACGCCAGCCAGGCAAAACATCTGATCAGGATCGTTTCGAACGTGGCCGTTGGATGGAGCAGTAAGTGGGAGATAAAAAATAACGCAATGAATCCTAGCACCATCATCATCAGTGCCATATCGTAGCGCTTCTTTTGCCTATTCCAAAGAATGGAAGTGTAGGAGACGCTCATGGTGCTAATTCCTTGGTGATCGGGTTGCTGTCATAATTAGGTGCAGCTCTTCTTCCCAGTAGCATGAGGCAAGTGACAGCTACAGCCAGTATGAGCCACAACATCAGGTGCCTCCGCCTTAGTGATCTTGTCATGTTTTCCGGATTAACGTCCGAAGAAGCGCAGGCCAAAGAAGTATCACTCCGGGTGCAATAATGAGCTTAAAATGCCAGGGTGTCCCTTCAGTACCTTGGTCAATTTCCCGAGCTCCGCGCCAATAAAAGTACATGGCGAAGACGACACCCAAGGCCAGATAGAGCAGTCCTGCGAATAGCACGACATCAATGAGAAGCCTCATGGATTCACACCAGCGTACTGGATCCCAGTTAGTCGATGCATATCATGATCGAACGTTGACAAATCAGCCGGTGAAAAAGCCCTGAAGTCATCGTGCCCACAAGCCCTGGCCAACACCTTCATCAGCTCCGTCGTGGCCCCAAAGAAATTTTCCAGGCGCTCCGCCGACTTCTCGACCAGTAACCGAGAACGCAGCGACTCTTTCTGCGTCGCAATACCTACAGGACAGTTGTTCGTGTGACAAGCTCGCATGCCCAGGCAACCAATGGCCTGAAGTGCCGAATTCGACACCGCAACGGCATCCGCGCCCATGGCCAGCGCCTTTGCAAAATCCGAAGGCACTCTCAGACCTCCAGTGATGATCAAAGAGACACCGTCGGCACCTATCTTATCCAGGTGTTTCCTCGCCCGTGCCAGTGCCGGAATAGTGGGTACGTTGATGTGATTGCGCAGGACGATGGGTGCAGCTCCAGTACCCCCACCACGCCCATCCAGGATGATGTAGTCAGCTCCCGCCGCTATGGCGAAGTCAATGTCTTCTTCTATTCGGCTGGCAGCAATTTTGAAGCCTACTGGTATCCCACCGGACTCGTCCCGCACCGTATCCGCAAAGGCAGCAAACTCCTCTACAGTGCGCAAGTCAGTAAATGTAGCGGGGCTGATGGCCGTCTGCCCGGGCGCAAGGCCTCGTACCTCGGCGATCTCACCCACGACCTTGTGACCGGGAAGGTGCCCGCCGGTTCCAGTCTTCGCCCCTTGGCCTCCTTTGAAGTGGAACGCCTGGACGTCCTTGACCTTGTCCCAAGAGAATCCAAACTTCGCGGAAGCCAGTTCCAGGAAGTAACGAGAATTGGCTCTCTGCTCATCGGGCAGCATACCACCTTCCCCAGAGCAGATACCCGTCCCGGCGCTTTCTGCACCTTTGGAAAGCGCCATCTTTGCCTCTCTCGATAGGGCGCCAAAGGACATATCCGATACAAACAAAGGAATCTCCAAAGTCAGGGGCTTTTTGGCATTTGGACCGATCACCACCTGAGTGTTGACCGGATCTTCGTCGAGCAGTGGCTTCCGGCTGAGCTGGGCAGGCAGCATTTGAATGTCACTCCACTTGGGTAACAGGTCCCTCTCCACTCCCATCGCCTCCGACACTCCATGATGACCGGTCTTTGTAAGACCATCTCTTGCCAGGTTCTGAATGTATCGGGTATAAGGCTCAGGCGCCTCAGGATGCGTGTCCTGGTACTTTCCCAGGTACTCCTCTTCATTGAACCGCGGTGGAATCTCACTTCTCTCAAACTCCTCCACTTCTGCATCATCCACATAGACATCCCCTTCGTGAATTGCGTGCTTGAACTTCCACAGCCGCTCAGCAGGGGCATATTCACTGACGCCCGTATCATAGCGATAGTCCCAATTGTGAACCCCGCAAATGAGGTTGTGCCCATCGACAAATCCATCTGAGAGTAAGGCACCACGGTGAAGGCATCGACCGTAGAGAACGGAAACCTCATCCCCATAGCGTATGAGCACAAAATCAGTTCCTCGCACTTGCCCATGCGTCGGCTCCTTTTCTTTCAAATTATCGAACAAAGCGACCTTTGCCGGGCGTTGCAGATCCTTATAAGTCATAAGTAGTTTCTCGGGTTATGCGAATGAAATATAAGAAATATCTAATCATCAGAGATTTGTGCTATTAGATAAGCATGGGATCTCCCATGACCTCAATCATTCCGGGTCCATCGCAAGCCAGTAGCTCGCGAAAGGCATCGTCCAGTTGCTCCTTTCGCTCGACCCGCAACGCAAAAGCACCACAACTCCTCGCAAACTGTGAAAAATTCGGATTGGTGAGACTGGTTTGCCATACGTCGAACTCCGCGGCTCGTTGCTCTTTCGAGATCTTGCCCAGCTCCGCGTTGTTGAGCAGGACGTGCTTGATGGGCATACCGTATTTTACTGCCGTGGTGATCTCCATGGGGTATTGACCAAAGCCGCCGTCTCCAGTCACAGCAAACACCGGCCGAGATGCCCCAACTGCTGCCCACAAACCCATGGCCGCTGGATAGCCAAAACCGATGGACCCAAGGTATCCTGACATGACGATGGACTGCTGTTTACATTCAAAGTAGCGACCGAAACTGTAGGTATTGTTCCCCACATCGACGGCAATGGCTGCATCCGCTGGGATGTATTGGTTCATCGCCTCAAAAACAGCTACCGAACTCACCCCCTTTCCATTGTCCTCCAATAACCTCTTCGCCTTCTCTTTTTTCCAGATGTCCCATCGCTCCTTCACTTCCGGCCTTCGGTCTTTTGCATCTAGCGACGCACCGCTAAGTCGCTCCGTCATCAGCCTGGCTGTCTCACCAAGTTCTCCCCAGACAGGAATATCGATGCCATGGAACTTAGCCAACGCCATCCGGTCAAAGTCCACTTGTATGGTTGGGACCTTAGGCGTGATCCCGGTATGATTAGAAAACGAAGCGCCAAAAACAATCAATAAATCGGCCTCATTCATAAAATACGAGGCGATCGGTGTCCCGCTCCGACCCAATACTCCGCATCCGAGTGGATGATCATCCGGGATCAGTCCTTTGCCCTTAAAAGTGGTCAATACAGGGGCATGGAGCTGCTCCGCCAATGCGGTGATGCGGTCCATATCAAACCTAGCACCGTGCCCCACGATGATCGTCGGTTGCTTCGATTCTTTGATCGCATCAATCGCCTGATCCACTATATGGCTGGGCGGTAGGATATGGAAGTCGGCGACTCGCTTGTCAAGCGTCTTGGCCTCCAAGCCTTCTGCGGGATGAATCTGTACATCATCTGGGAAAGTCAGGTGAGATACCTCGCGATTTACAAGGGCGTGTTTCACAGCAAGGGTCATAAGCTCTCCATACTTGCTATCGGCCTGGACGCGATGGTTAAATCCTGCGACCGACTCAAACGCGGAGACAAGATCTACTTCCTGAAAAGCACCGGTACCTACAACTTGCG
>JBCCXG010000248.1:0-8293 GCA_039191945.1 Bacteroidota bacterium | reverse complement strand
GGCGACCACTACCCTACCGGCTGAGATTGAAACTAGCAACGGCTCCTTGGCGACCACTACCCTACCGGCTGAGATTGAAACTAGCAACGCCATCGCTTCTTCCGCTGCCCCTGAGCCTACACTACCCACAATTCTGGTCGTTGAGGACAATCCGGACATGAGGGAATTCATCGCACAAGCCCTACAAAGTAATTTCAACATCCTAAAGGCGGAAGATGGGGAGAAAGGGTACCAGATGGCCAATGATCAGGATCCAGACCTGATTGTCAGCGATGTGATGATGCCCAAAATGAACGGTACTGACATGTGTCAGCAACTCAAGACCGATACAAAAACCAGTCATATCCCGGTGATCCTCCTCACGGCCAAGGCAGATAGAAGCAGCAAACTCCAAGGCCTGGAAATCGGCGCCGATGATTATCTGGCGAAACCCTTCGACGATGAGGAACTCCGTTTGATCATTCGCAACAGAATCGCGCAGCGACGGAAGTTGAAGGCCCAATTCAAGGCAACTCCCGGGAACATTCAACTGAAAGAACTAGGTATGACTTCGGCGGATGAAAAATTCCTCCAGGAAGCCATCAAGATCGTCGAGAACAACCTGGGAGATCCCAACTTCCAGGTTGAAAACTTGTGCCGAGAAATTGGCTTTAGTCAACGGCATCTGCACCGAAAACTTACTGCGCTTACGGACCTGGGGCCCAATCAATTCATTCGACACGTGAGGCTCAAAAGGGCCGCTGATCGGATCCGCAATAAAACGGACAAGATTTCGCAGATCGCGTTTGAGGTGGGGTTCAATAATATGTCATACTTCAACAGGTGTTTCAAGGAGCAGTTTGGTGTGACACCGGGGGAGTATGGCTTGCAGCCTCTGCCTCAAGCGCAGGAATAATCAGGAAGAAGGTAAACTTCTCTATAACTTAGGCTGATGAGTTACTCCCAAACCATGGGCTGCCTTACGCTATTGACAGGTCTTTTGTTCTCTGGTTGCGAAAGTCAATCTGTGACCATTGCCTCAGGAGGTGAAACGGACTATGAAATCTACGTTCCCAAAGATGCCCGAGAGGATCAAAAACGAGCCGCGTTCGAGCTAAGAGCGTATTTACAGTCCATCTCGGGGGCTGAGTTCTCCATTGTTCAAACAAGAAAACGTGACCATCAAATTCGGGTGGAAGCCGACAAGACCAGTTCCTCTGCATCAGGAGTCTACTATGGATTTGAAGGCAGTAATCTCATTGTCTCAGGTAGCGACGCAAAATACTCCCTCTATGCCGTCTATACCTTTCTCGAGGAGCAGCTAGGCTGCAGGTTCTATACGCCGAATCATGAATGGGTACCCCGACAATCCAAGATCATCCTCCCATCAGATCTGAACTCCCAGTTCGAACCCGATATCACCGTCCGCACCGTACATTCCCAGCTATTTTACGAGGACTCGACTTTTGCCGACAAGCGCAAGGTGAGTTATGAAGCATTCCCAAAATATGTTCCCGAGGCCCGAGTTCACACCTTCCACCGCTTCATACCCGCCGATCAGTTCCTGAAAGAGCATCCGGAGTACTACGCCCTGCGCAATGGACGCCGCATCCCAACACAGCTCTGTCTGACCAACGAAGAGGTATTCCGGATCGTGCGAGACAGCGTATCAGCGCTGATCAAAAGATATCCAGACAGGGAAGTGATCTCAGTCAGTCAGGATGACAATACGCAATACTGCCAGTGCGACAACTGCCGGGCCATCGATGAGTCGGAGGGCTCTCCGTCAGGATCAATGATCTCCTTCGTTAACCGCATAGCGGATGAATTTCCAGATAAAATGATCTCGACGCTGGCCTATCAATACACGCGGAAGGCGCCCAAAAACCTCAAGCCCAAGGACAATGTCTTGATCACCCTATGCTCTATCGAGTGCGACCGCAGTGCCTCGATTGCTGAAAAGTGCGAGGACTTTTATCAGGACCTGGTCGCTTGGGGCAAAATCTCGGACAACGTACGCATTTGGGACTATACGACGCAGTTCACGAACTTCCTGGCACCCTTCCCCAACCTTCGTACGCTCCAACCCAATGTGCAGCTGTTTCGTGATAACAGCGCCCGATGGGTTTTCGAACAGCATAGCAGGCAGCCGAGTGAACTATTCGAGCTGAGATCATATCTGACGGCTAAGCTGCTCTGGAACCCAGACTTAGATGTACAAACCACGACCGAGGACTTTCTCGAGGGCTACTATGAAGAGGCGGCTCCTTTCATTCATCAATACATCGAACTTATCCATGATGAATTAGAAGCGGACAGCACATTTTTTCTTTTCCTCTACGGCGATCCTTCCCAGGGATTTGGTTCATTCCTTGGTCCTGATCAGTTGGTGCAATACGAGAGGTGGTTCGATGAGGCGGAAAATGCGGTCAAAGACAAGCCGTCGGTACTGCAACGGGTGAGACGCGCACGATTGAGTGTTGACTATGCCGGGCTAGAGGCGGCCCGGAAGAACCTGTCCAGTGACTTTACGCTCGCGACAACCAGTGAAGAGGGGGCAAAAGCAACACCTTCTAAACTGATGCAAAGGCTTACACGGTTTGAGCAAACCTGCAAGGAAAGCGACATCACGGCGATGAACGAAATGAGGTTTACCGTCGATGAGTACCTCAGCGGATACCGAGCGACGCTAGCGCGATCAACGCAGAAGAATATTGCGCTTGACAAACCTGTGACCCTGGAGACAGCACCCAAAAAGTACGCTAATGAAGATCCCCAGACCCTGACAGACGGAGCTTTTGGCGGTGCCAACTTCTACGCCAACTGGTTGGGATTTGAAGGTAACGACGCCGTTGCCATTGTCGACCTCGAAGAGCCCACTCAATTTTCCAGCATTTCAACAGCTTTTCTACAGGTGGTCAACCACATTGTATTTTTCCCTGAGGCGGTCGAGTTTGAATACAGCCTAAGTGGCCAAACCTATCAGTCACTCGGCGTCCTGCGCAATCAACGGCCACTGAGCCCCAATAGCAAAATCAACGACACCCAGTATTTTGATCTTCAATTCCCGCCTATGGAGGCTCGATTCATCAAGGTCACGGGCAAAAGCATGAAAACAGCGCCGATTTGGCACCATGGGGCCGGTTTACCGAGTTGGATCTTTATTGACGAGGTAATGGTCAGGTAGCCGGACCGTGCGAAAAGATTTTTATTTTTCTGGGTACCTTTTCGGTCTTTCAGGCATCAATGAGTAAAGCAAGGGATAGCAGTGACTTATTGGCGCGCATCAAAGCGGGCGAATCCGCCTTTTTGCGCGAGCTGTATGAAGAGAAACGGACCAACTTCATTAAGTGGGTGCTTTGGCAATACTCGTGCTCCGAGGAAGATGCCAAAGATGCCTATCAACGGGCCTTTTCTATCCTTTACTTCAATGTGAAGAACGAAAAGCTCACCGAATTGAACAGTAGTCTCGACACCTATCTGTACGCGATTGGGAAGAATGTCTTGAGAGGCATTTTGAGATCCCAAATGGATGCGCAGCCGCTCGATAGCGTGGCAGCCTCACAAGTCGACGGCTTCGATTTCTTTGAGCAAGAGCAACAAAACGACCAAAAGCAGCTCACGCAGCAACTGCTCAACGAGATTGGCGATCCGTGCAAGCGTATTCTTCTTATGTACTACTTCCGGAATTATTCCTTGGAGTCGATTGCCTCCAGTATGGGGTACAAGAACGAAGGTATCGCCAAGAAGAAGAAATTTCTGTGCTTACAAAAGCTACGCGACCGGTGGGCTGCCAGTAAAGTTGATGAAAGGGGGATACTGTAATGGAGGCTAACATAGAAGTCTTGGAACTGATCGAACGCTTTCACGAGGGCAAGCTGCGAGGCAAGGAACTCGAGGCGTTCCAAGAGCGCCAAAAAACCGATAGCGAGTTCGCCCAACTGGTCAATGACCTCCGGACCACCTTCCAAACGATCGATGCAGTGGGTCGCCAGGAATTCCGAGAGGAAGTGGCCTTGTGGGAAACGGAAATCGCGTCCAATGAACAAAGTACGTCGCGCCCGGTCATCCCACTGCGGCGATGGATGGCCGTTGCTGCGTCGGTACTGATTGTCGTGGTTCCGCTAGGCTATTTCTATTTCACGTCGCAAAGTGTGAATAAAGAAGAGCTTTTTGCCTCCAATTTCCAGCCCTACGAAAACCTGCTGGCTAGTCGTTCGGACGAAGAAAATGACTCAAAGGCGCTCGATAGTGGACTGCAGTTGTATGAGCAAGAAAACTACCGGGCGGCGGCTGAGCAGTTGGAAGCGCATGCCTCCCAATTCCCAGACGATCTTGCCGCAAAGTTTTACCTGGCCGAAGCACGCCTCGCGTCTAACCAGCCCAACGCTGCACTTGGTTTCTACCAACAGGTCGCGGAAGACCCTACCAACGCCTTCCGGGAATTGGCCGAATGGCGGATCGCCTTGACCTACCTCACGCTAGCGTCCTCGGATCCGCTCAGTCAGCAGCTGAATCTTATTCTTCAACAAGAAGGTCACGAGTACCGGGAAGCCGCGAAGCAGCTGCAGACCGAACTGGCGGGTGGAATTGACTAATGGGCTGTCGTTTGTTTGCGTCGCCGGACGATAAAAACGAAGATCAATAGCAGGAGGAAGGCCCCAACCATCCAGAGGGACGTATTCGATCTCGCCGCAATCGGCGCATCATCTCCGATCAAAATGAATGCAGACCAATAGTAAGGATGGGATTGCGTCTTATCCGAGTTTTGAAGATAGTGGAGCTTGGCTTGCCTGAGCGCTTCACTCTTTCCCATGCCTTGATCCAGGTACTTGCCCAAAGCACCAATCAACTTCTCTGTGGTCCGATCGTTCGCCTTCCACAGGCTCATCACCACATTGGGACAGCCCGCATACTTAAATGCCCTGCCCAAGCTCATGATGCCCTCGCCGCGAGCTACCGCACCTCGGCCCGTTTCGCAGGCGCTGAGAATGGCCAGATTCGCGTTCATTCGCAAATTGTACAGCTCTTGCAGAAAGAGGAAACCATCGTTTCCCATGTCCTCTGGTAAGACGTCATCC
Source organism: Bacteroidota bacterium (assembly GCA_039191945.1). Lineage (GTDB taxonomy): Bacteria > Bacteroidota > Bacteroidia > Cytophagales > Cyclobacteriaceae > JAWPMT01. Next base: position 3,233 of record JBCCXG010000248.1, on the reverse strand, counting down.
CCGGACCACGCGGCTTGTCGTACTCCTGTCTGACTGACCGGCGCAAACGCAAACCCCGAATATGCAGGATCCCGGTCGTCCGTGAAGGCGTGCATGGACAGATGCACAATACTGCCCTCGTCCGCTATCTCCTTGAAGTTTTTTTCGGTGGCTTCTCCCTTTAGGAAGGTCTTGCCTCCAAAAATCTCAGAGAGCGTTTCGACTTCAAGTACGTTATTCTCCAATGCTCCTAGCTCCTGCCGAATATCCGCGTAAGCGATCAGCTCACCTGTTCTCGCTTGGTCATAACTTGGAGCAAAACCCAGATACCGATGCGTGGGCGCCACTCTGCTCATTTCCGCAGATGCCAAGGTCGCAGAGTATTCGTAGTGTACCTGATAGCGGGTCAATAGATAAGGCAAGTTCCGGTAGTCCTCCGGTGCACCGATCGATTCAGTGAGGAGCAACTCGAAAGGCACATAACCCAGTGGTCCATCCGGGACAAACTGGATATTGGTAAAGCTGCGCTCCGCCAAGAGTGGCGCCACTAGAGCGTCATAAAGCAAATGAGCTGCCTCTGTGAATCGAGCCATTTGCGTGGAATCTGCGGCTTGTTGGAGAGAGTACTTCGAAGTGAAGGCGACGATATCACGGACTGGGCCAATGAGGTGTTCTACTGGCATTCGAACCAAGGATTGCTTTTCTTTAGAAATTCCCAAGGCATACACGTGTTGGTCGCCGTAGAAATAACTGACTTTGAGCTGCTGCGGATCCATTCGGTCTTGTAATGTCTTCAAGTTGATCACTTCAGCACTGTATCGCAAGGCATGGTACTCCGGGTAGCTCTCCTCGAGACCAACGAGAAACTCATCGTAAGCCTGCGCATTGCTCAAGAGTGTCGTTCGCAGGGCCTGGACCGCCGCGTCATTGCCTCGGGCCAGCTGCCGAAGCAATTCTTGCTGACCGTAGGACTTCTTGGCCATTAGACGCTCCTCTTCTGCAAGGACGTCCGTCGGAACTCCAGCAACCTCACGGGCAGAGGCGTTGCGATACGCCTCCAGCAGCAGCCTACTCTTGTACTTTTCTGCATAGTAAAAAGCCTTCTTCAGGTACTTGTCTGATTCCGCAGGATTGATACTGTATCCTTGAAAACAGGCATCCATTGCTCCCTCGTAGAAACCAACCAGCTGCTCGCTCAAAAATGCCCGGTACTCGCGCGAAGGAAAGGTGAATCGAAGGCTATCCACCAGTTGCACGCCTAGATCATAGGTTTCTAGCACCCAATCGTCAGGGGCTCGGTTTTCTTCTTTGCCAACCCAAACACCCGTTTGCGCTTTGGCCATGAGCGTTGCCAACATCTCTTTTTCAGACCCGACATCGACCAGGGGAGGGTTGGTCATGAAATCACCACTTTCATCAAATGCTGGAACCAATTGTGTCAAGGCTTGCTGATAAGACTTGAGGCCCTCCTGCACCTTACCCTGCTCCACATGGGTATCACCTATGCCCCGCAAGGCCTCGGCCTTGCGATAGTGCTTACCTGGAATGTAGCTGTTCATGATATCAAAGCTTTCATGGTATGCGGCAATCGCCTTGTCGTACTCCCCTCGCTTGCGATACAGGTGCCCCAGGTAGCGCTGGGTCCTGATCATCTCGACATCCCGCGCAGGTAGCAACTCAAAGTTTTTCTGCAGATAAACCATTGCCGAGTCATATCGGCCTAATTCGCTATTGACATCATACAGTCGATTATAGGTAGCTGCCAGGGCATTCTTTAGCCGGCGAGGGGCATTTTTACTTTCCAGCATAGCTCGCGCCCTTTGCAATCGCTCCAGCGCCGCCAACTGTAGGTCCTGGTTGTTATTGAGCTTGGACTGAGCGAGGAGGCACTTGCCCAAATGTGACTGATTGACCCCTAGGTACGATACCTTGTCCATGTGAGGCAAGAAGCCGGGATGGGTATCGGGGACGTAGGTAGCCGCCAATTCATAATAATAGTTGGCGTTTTTGTAGTGCTGCAGATGGTAGTAGGCGTCACCTATGTAGCTGGATGTGGAGTGTGCTAGCATGGAGTCGTTTGCCACTGCCTGACCTTCGTAACCAAAGAGCACTTGCTTGAACTGATCAATGGATCTTTCGAAATTGCCCACGGTAAAGGCATGCTGGGCAATGGCAAACCGAAGACCGGATCGTGCGGAAAAGTCTGCATCCAAAGTGTCCAGGGCAGCAGCCTTGTCCCGGGCAATGCGGTCCCCCCAATCAATCAAATACACTAATGTATCTAGCGCCTTGTGTTGGTTGGCTACCCAGCTCATGTATACTACGGACTCCAGGTGCTTGTGCCATAAACCCAGATCGGCAGACTCGGTGGCTATCTCACCATATAAAATCAAGGCACTGTCCGGATTGCTGTAGAAGTATTGGGCTTGGATCTCTATCATTCGCTGATCGAAGGCCTCCACTTTCTCTTCCAGCGACTGCGCGTCAACAACCAACGCCAATAAACAAACAAACCCTGCAGTCCAGAAGGGCCACAGGGATCTTATCCTCACTTGATGCATGCTACGGAAACCTGCTATTTAAAGAATGAGGCGGGTAACAGATAGTTAAACGTTCTTTTCTCCAGTTGACCGTTCACCTCTTCATTAGAGACAATGATCAGCTGAAGCTCTTCTTCTGCTAATTCGTTGTTCACCGCGCCAAACCGAATCTGGGCATAGCTGAACTTCTTCCTGATACGTACTTTGCCCCTCAACTTTGGATCTGAAGTGGCAAAGAGTGCACCGTTCGAATTGACAATCTGGGCAGAGACTTGCTCACAATCCACACAGTATACTCGCGGTCTGAATTCTCTCAATCGGAAAGGCATCTCCAAGAGATTGGTATTGAACAGTTCTGGTGGAATGAACACCGGACCGCAATCCTGGTCGATCTCAGAAATGCAAGGTATGGGGGGTATCACGCCATATCTATCAATTCCCTCGGTGATGATGAAGTTGAGGTTGTTGGGGTGACCAGCAGCATAGGTCTGCTCAATACAAGTTTGGGAGTCGTTGCCGCCCTCCGGGTCTTCTGGAATGTCGTCACAAGCAAATAGCAACGCTATGACAGCGAGCAGCGTAAACGATAGGTATTTAAACTTCATTGGTCTTTAAGATTTAGTTGCTGAAAATCGAATTTATTGCCCTTTGCCAATTGCGGAGCGCGTTGATTCACGGACAAAGGATTGGTAATCATATGGTTAGGGTCTGAGG
>JBCCXG010000247.1:0-8302 GCA_039191945.1 Bacteroidota bacterium | reverse complement strand
CCGATCTCCAAGGGAAAAAGCTCCTTCCTCGTCTCAGCGAGACAATCCCTCCTGGACCCCAATCAATGGGCTCCCAATCGCTCCGATATCGACGCCCAGCTGTTTTTCACCGATATCAATCTAAAGATGAATTGGAAGATCAATGAAACCAACACACTCTTCGTCTCGGGCTACCTCGGTCAGGACCGCAGTACTACGGTCTTTGATACCGAGCAACAGTGGGGCAATCGCACCTTTACAGCGAGATGGAATCGGCAATACGGTCAGCGCCTGTTCAATCATGTCTCACTGGTGATGAGCGAATTCAACTATGAGATCAATGAACCCCGTGAGGCTGGGGCGTTCAAAGGAAGGTTTCGCGTCCTGAACTATAGCTTGAAAGCGGACCAGTCATTTTACGCCTCGCCCAAGTCCCTTTTCAACTTTGGCATCAGTAGTACCTTACATCGTCTCAAGCCTGGAGAACGACTTCCTTTCGATCCGGATGATAGCTCCACCAACCCGTTGGAACTGGACTCTGAACATGGCCTGGAGAGTGCCCTCTATGGCTCTCACGAGTGGACCATCAATCCCAAACTCAAACTGCTCTATGGAGTACGCATATCAAGCCTACTTAATATTGGTCCTGCGGAGAAACAGATCTATGCCCCTGGCGAACCTCGGACCGAAGACGCCGTCGTAGGCATCGATACGATCTCCGGCGGAAAGATTTTTGATCCCTTTCTGAACTTTGAGCCACGCATCTCGCTCAACTGGTCTTGGCGACCCACGGTGGCTCTCAAGGCGTCTTACAACCGAACCTACCAATACATCCATCTTATTTCAAACACGATCACTCCCAACCCAACGGATGTTTGGAAGCTGAGTGATAGATTCATTCCACCCACCCGGACGGATCACTTCTCACTGGGATTGTACCAAAACTTCAAAGAAGACGAGTGGGAAGGATACCTTGAAGGTTACTTCAAGAATGTAGACAATGCCATTGAGTACCGAGACGGCGCGGACCTCCTCTTCAACCCCGCCATCGAGACGGAACTCTTGCAGGCGACAGGACGAGCCTATGGCCTGGAGCTATTTGCGAAAAAGAATCGGGGGAAGAACAAGGGTTGGATCAGCTACACATTGTCGCGGGTGGAGAAGAAGATCATCAGTGATTTTCAAGAAGACCTGATCAATGGTGGCGAGTTCTTCCCAGATGACAATGACCGCACCCACGACTTGTCCATAGTCTATATCCGGCAGCTCCTCCCGCGTCTGGGCCTTTCCACCAGTTTCAATTACAGTACGGGACGGCCCATCACGCTACCTGTAGGGAAGTATACTTTTGAAGGAAATCCGATCCCGCACTTCGCCGGTCGCAATGAGAATCGCATTTCGGACTACCATCGCCTGGACCTATCACTACGATGGGAGGGTAGAAGGCTGAAGAAAGACGGCAGCCCCAGGAAATACAGTGACTACTGGACGTTTACGGTATACAATGCGTACGGTCGGAAAAATGCCTTTTCTTATTTCTTCCGAGCGTCCGAAGATATGCCCGGCGAAACAGAAATCGTGCGCTATAGCGTTTTCTTTATGCCATTTCCATCGCTTACCTACAACTTCAAGTTTTGAAACTCACCTTTTTCATCTTACTCCTGGTTGTTTGTCTCACTTCTTGTGAGGAGATCATCTCCATCGACCTGCCTACAGATGATAACCTGGTGATCGTAGAGGGTTTCATCACAAATGAGCTCCGTACCCAAGAAGTGCGCCTCTCGAGGTCTCAAGGCTTCAACGAACCCTCTGAGGATACCACGATCCCAGGGGCCAGCGTGAGTGTCTTTGACCTCTCCGGAAATGTCTTCACGTTTCAGTTTGACTCTGGAGTTTACAAATCTGATTCTCTCTTTGCGGGAGAAGTGGGTAGGCGATACGGGCTGGTTGTTGTACTACCTGAGGGGGATACGATTACCTCCCCTTTTGTAACTATGCCGGAAGTCGTTCCGATCGATCTGTTGCTGTTCAACTCTTTTCCCGAGGAGTCTCCCGACGACCCAAGTGTGATCTTACAAATCTACTTCCCTGTGGTTTGGGCCTCCGACCCTGGTAACCGAAGAAATTTTTACAGATACGTTTTTGCCCGAAACGATTCCCTATTCAATACGCCTCAGGACATCGAGCTACTCGCTGACGATGCCATCAACGGCAACACCTTCCCGAATGAGTTCCGAACGTTCCGCTACGATTTTGGAGATCGGATGACCTGCGAATTGCGGTCTATCAATAAGGGCGCATTTGACTTTTTGCGATTGCTGAAAAATCAGACTACCTCGCTAGGGACAGCTTCTGGCACTTCGCCCGCAGGCATAGATAGCAACTTGACGAATGACACGAATCCAAGTCAAGTCGTTCTTGGCTACTTCGGGTGTTACTCATTGTCAAGAGCTTCGATTGTATTGGAGCCCTAGATACCCTAGCTTTTGAACAGTTCAGAAGGCCGAAGGCCAAACTTGCGCTGGAATTGCCGGCTGAATGTTGTCACATTTCTTTGACCCACTTTTTTCGCCGCTTCCGTCGGATTTCGCACAAGGTTATTTCTAATCAGGTAGTCCACATATTGCATACGTACCTCCGTGATGTACTCGTGAGGGGTAAGTCCTGTTATCTTTTTGACGAGCCGGTAGACCTGACGCTCACTGGCTGCTATAGCGTCTGCCAGCTGCAAAACGGATAGCCTCGGATCGTCGATGTTTTCCTTCACGAATTTCTCGAGCTTTTCCAGGATCTCTTGCTCGACGGAAGAAATGTGTTCGTCACTCGTCAGCAAATGGTGGATGCTCTCAGTAGTGTCATCGTATTTGCTCCTTTGGATGAGCAGGTTTTCAATCCTCATCAAAAGCTCCTTCTTATGAAAGGGTTTTTGTAAAAACTCGTTGACACCGAGGCTCAAAACCTGCTCCTTGGTTTCCTCTGTTATCCGGGCTGAGACTACCAACAGCGGGACCTTACGAAGATTGTCACTTTGGTTGAGCGACTCGATCAACTCGAAACCGTCCATCAACGGCATCATCAGATCGGTGATGATCACATCAATCTCCTTATTCTTCAGTAAGTCAATGGCTTCCAAACCGTGCGAAGCTTCGACGACATGGAAATCATGCTCCAGCACCTGCCGTATATAATACCTGATCTCGGGGTGATCATCCACGATCAGAACGGTACGCTGAAGGTCCTTTTCGGAGATAGGCAGATTGGCCCGAGCCCTGGTATCCACTTCCAGGTCCCGAAATAGGTTACTTTGCTGTTCCAGGTATGTGCCTACCCCCGCTGATACATCACCCGGCAGGTGTTGGCGCTCTTGGTTGCGAAGACGAATGGTAAAGGTCGTGCCCTCCTCCAGCTTACTCTCCACGGTGATGACCCCATCATGCAGGTGAACAAGCTCCTTGACCAGCGCCAATCCAATCCCCAAACCTTCCCGGCTTTTGAATTGGTTGCTTTTTGATTGGTAAAACCGATCAAAAACATATGGAAGACTCTCAGAAGGGATACCGTCGCCAGTATCGGAAAAGGAAAGAACCACATCTGACCCCTCGCGGTGAGCGCCAATCGTGATACGCTCTCCCGAGCGGGTATGACGAATAGCGTTAGAGACCAAATTATAAAAGATCTTTTCAAACTGTCTGGGATCGACCGCGAACTCAACAGAATCCCCAACACTACCATTGTACTCGAGGTGAATACCCTTGTAATCTGCCGTTGCCTTAAACATGTCACAAAGCATCTGGAGGTAGGAGTTGATCTTCACCTTCTCAAGACGCAGGGTGATTCTACCTTCTTCCAATCTCGTGATGTCGTTGATCTCATCGGTGAGATGCAGCAGCCGTTTGCTGTTTTTGAAGCCCACCTCGAGGTTTTTCTTGGACTGTGCTGACAGGACATTTTGATCATCCTCGGAGATCATCTCAAGGTTGCCCAGAATGAGGCTCAGAGGACTCCTTAGATCATGGCTGACATTGGCAAAAAATCGGGACTTTGCTTCGTCGAGTTCACGAAGCTTTTGCGACTGCTGTTCGATGACGTTTTTATCGCCTTCAATCTTGTCCCTTTGACGTTCGACTTTGCGCGAAAGTCGAAGTTTCATAAGATACGCCCGATAGGTGATAGCGGCCAACACCACAAACAAGAGACCACCGGCGATGGCAAATATTATGGTGTTTTGTTGTTTTTCGATGATCCGCTGATTGAACTCATTCTCTGCTTCCTGCTCCTGTATTCGTCGTTGATTCTTCAGCTGCTCGATTCGACGGATGCTCTCCTCACTGAATAACTGCTGATTGAGCTCCGCATAGTCCTCATGACTCCCCAAGGCCTTAGCATAGCGGCCAGTAGCCTTGTACACTTTACTCAAGATGAGCAGTGCCTCTTTCTCGTCATAAGGTGAATCATATGCTCTGGCTAGTTCGAGGGACCGGAGCGCGTCAGACTCAGCTTTGGGCAGGTCACCTTTCTCAAAATAGATCAATGCGATGGTGCCCAGTAGGTCAAGCAGAATCCTACTATCGGCCTCTGTATCCATGGTTTCTATGGCAGTCAAACTGAAATTGAGCGCTTTGTCGAGGTTACCTTCCAGTCGATACAACTCTGCGAGGTCAGTTTTCACCGCTTTGATACCATGATCATCACCTAGCGATTCCCTCACGTCGAGCGCCTTCTTAAAGTAACTTTCCGACTCCCCGAAGTCACCCACTCCGCTGTAAGCACGTCCGAGGTTGACGTAGGAGTACCCTAGCATCCTCTGGTCTCCAAGCTTTATCGACTGCTCAATGGCCTGCTCGAAGTAGTTGATGGCCTCGAGGTGATTGCTTTGATAGCCATGGAGGTTTCCGATATTAATGAGGGAATACCCAATCTGTTCTCCATCATCCGTCTCCTGAGCCCTGCGCAGTGCGCCTAAGTAATACTCGAAAGCCTCAGAGTAGTTACTGAGGTTTCGATTAGCTACGCCCATATAGTTCGTACCCTCAATGGCTTCATGTATATGTCCGGCCTTATTGGCGATCCGGACGCCCATGGAGGCGTGGTAAAAAGCAGAATCTGGTCGGATATCCCGAAGCTCCCATGCCAGTCGATTGTGTGTTCTGGCCATGTCCAGATCACCCAGCGGTTTTTTCAGCACATTTCGAAGACTGTCGACTTGCGCCCAGCCTGTCAATCCCAGAGAGAATAAAAGCAGTACGAAAAGGCAACCACTGACGGCTCTTTTGATCATTCTGGGCCCAAATGGACTTGCATTACTCATCAGTAACAGCTTAAAGCATCTTTTATTGACTCGTGGGCACTCCCCACGATCTTCATAAGACCATCTCCGGTATATCGCCGTCCACGACCAGGTGCCCGGCCGTAGCCTCTTTGACCGTTTCGACACTTACACCGGGAGCTCGTTCCACTAACCTAAAGCCGCTGTCCGTGACGTCAAGCACCGCGAGATTGGTTACCACTTTTTTCACACATTGTACGCCCGTAATCGGTAAGGTGCACTCAGGTAGCAGCTTGGACTCACCCTTTTTGTTGGTATGCATCATTGCTACGATGATATTCTCAGCAGAAGCAACTAAATCCATGGCACCTCCCATACCCTTGACCATTCGGCCAGGGATCTTCCAATTGGCGATATCACCATTCTGCGCCACCTCCATAGCTCCCAGCACCGTCAGTTGGACGTGCTGCCCGCGAATCATGGCAAATGAGGTGGCTGAGTCGAAAACTGCCGCGCCAGGTAGTAAAGTGACCGTCTGCTTCCCCGCATTGATAAGGTCAGCATCGACCTCGTCTTCATAAGGAAATGGACCCATGCCCAGAAGACCATTCTCGGACTGCAGCTCAATGCTTACACCCTCCGGAACATAGTTGGCCACAAGGGTAGGTATCCCAATGCCAAGGTTGACGTACCAGCCATCCTGCAATTCCTGGGCTATTCTTTGCGCAATACCTTCTTTGTCGAGCATAACTCTAGGTTCTTGTTCTTGTGGTTCGCTGCTCTATTCGCTTCTCATAGTTACTCCCTTGAAAAATGCGCTGCACAAAAATTCCTGGAGTATGAATGGCATTGGGGTCCAAATCGCCTGGCTCTACGAGTTCCTCGACCTCTGCGACGGTGATCTTTCCTGCCATCGCCATCATGGGGTTAAAATTTCGTGCAGTTGCCTTGTACACTAGATTGCCCCTACTGTCCCCTTTCCAAGCCTTGACGATAGCAAAATCCGCCGTCAAAGCATTTTCCAGAATGTGAGGCTTTCCATCAAAAACACGGACCTCTTTGCCCTCGGCTACCTCTGTACCATAGCCGGCAGGTGTGAAAAAGGCCGGAATACCAGCACCACCCGCTCGGCAACGCTCTGCAAGTGAACCTTGCGGGATCAGGTCTACTTCCAGTTCTCCGCTGAGCATCTGCCGTTCAAACTCATCATTTTCACCGACATAAGAGGAAATCATCTTTTTGATCTGCCTTCCCTGCAAAAGCAAGCCCAAGCCGAAATCATCGACGCCGGCATTGTTTGAAATGCACGTCAGACCCTTCACACCTAGAGTAACCAAGGCCTCAATACATTTCTCGGGAATCCCGCACAGGCCAAAACCGCCCAGCATAAGGGTCATATTGTCCTCGATGCCAGATACGGCGACCGACGCGTCTTTCACTACTTTGTTCATCGCTCTATGCCAATTTAAGGAAATACGACTCCAATGACCTTACCAAATCGAAGATAACTGATGGATGCGACCCTCGACAGCCAGCGACTGATCCCCCGACTCCAGCGTCCACCGATCAAATGGCAAGGTTGGAAAAAATAGATCCGTCATGACGACGGTCCCATTATCCGCAAATACTTCAATACTCGACCGATCGATCCAAATACTCAAGGACATCTGAGACTGACCGGAGATCCTTTTAGCGTATTGGATCCCAGAAAAATCCTCAGAGAACGAGTGATCTCCCGACTCTGTTCGGTCGATGAAGAATTGATTCGACTCCTGGTCGAACCCAAGGCTGATGTACTCCTCGAGCTCATTTTCAAAAAGCAGCTCCCATCCGAACCCTGTGTTCGATACATCAGACAACGTGAGCTCAAAATTGAGTAGCGTACTGTCCGAAGGATATACCTCACTCCAATCTGCGCTTCCGGACAGTAGTTTACTGTTCACCACGGTCGTATCTATCCGCAGTTGATACACTTCCTGCACGGGCCGAGAGGCCACCCGATACCCCTCTCGGGTCTGGTAAAGCACCATCTCCCGGGGGAGGGTCATGGCACTGCGCCAACTTTCAGTCGGCACCTTTGTGGCGTATTGCCAGTTGCTCATCCAACCCAAAAAAATCCTCCGGCCATCATTGGGATCCACATCCGACCAGGTCACTCCAGCATAATTGTCCTTCCCGTAGTCAAGCCACATCTCCTGATCCGCGCCGTAATCGTTGCGAAACTCTTTGCCATCAAAGTCACCTATGAAGTATTGCGAGGCGGATCCTCCTGCAGGTCCACCAGAGCCAATCGAAACAATCATCACCCAACGGCTATTTACTCCGGCATCCGACAACTGGAAGAGATCAGGACACTCCCACACCCCTCCGTGATTGCCATCGTACTGACCAAACTTGCTGAGTGGCTCCCAGGATTTGAGGTCCAATGATCCGTATAGACCGACTTGAGATGCTTCTGCCAAGATCATAATCCATTGACTGGAGGGCTCATGCCAGAACACTTTCGGATCGCGAAAGTCCTTTATGCCAGAGTTCGGGAGTACCGGATTGTGGTCGTACTTCGTCCAGTTGCGGCCCCGATCCGTGCTGTAGGCAATGGCCTGTGTTTGCAACGTGGTCTCTGGATGATGATAGGTGTAAATAGCAATCAGGGGTGGCTCGTTCACGGAACCAAAACCGGTGGTATTCTTCCAATCGACAACGGCACTTCCTGAAAAGATGTAACCTAAAGAATCAGGATTAAGGGCGATGGGCAGGTGCTCCCAATGCACAAGGTCCCGACTCACCGCATGCCCCCAGTGCATGGGACCCCAGACCGTACTATCAGGATAGTATTGGTAAAATAAGTGGTACTCACCTTGGAAGTAAACCATCCCATTGGGATCATTCATCCACTGCGAACGAGGGCTAAAATGAAACTGTGGTCGATACGGATTCGCATACGTGGAGTCAACAGGTAAAAATGCGGCCCTGGAAACCTCCGATTCCGTTTCCTGCTCATTGCCCTCGTCACAAGAAAACAATACGGCACAGAAGGCCACTGCAACTGGAAAAAAT
>JBCCXG010000246.1:0-8339 GCA_039191945.1 Bacteroidota bacterium | reverse complement strand
GGTTGAATCGCCGGTACTGCGTAGTAAGTAGGTAGCTATGAAGGCGCCGAGGGGTGGGGTCTAATAGCTCGCCAGCACACGACAAAGTTGGAGTCTAAGCCGCTGAATTTTTCACCCCCCCCCGAAGGAAAGCATCGTCCAGGTGTATCTTAGCAGGCCTTGGGCGTTCGTGTGCAATGTCCGGTGGTCCACTACTTATTTAAACGCTCAGCTTACATGAAGAAAGTATTGATCCTTACAGGCGGAGGGGATTGTCCAGGACTCAATGCGGTCATCAGGGCCATCGCCCGGCGAGCTGCGCAAGAGGGTGGCTGGAAAGTGTATGGGAGTCTGGAGGCTTATCATGGTGTGATGAGGGATCCTGTGGAAATCATGGAGATGACACCTGCTTTGACTGAAGAAATCCATCGACTGGGGGGTACGATCATCAAAGCCACCACGCAAGGTGATCCCAGGTCTTTCCCTGTGAAGCAGCCTGATGGAACGGTCGTCGAAAAGAACATCACGGATGATTTGGTGGAGAAGATCCATCAATTGGGTTTCGAGGCAGTGATCAGTATTGGCGGTGACGGCTCTCAGAAGATTTCACAAATGCTTTTCGAGCGAGGCGTCAATATTATCGGCGTCCCCAAGACCATTGACAATGATTTGTCTGCAACGGATTTCACCTTTGGTTTTCAGACGGCGGTGCAGGAAGCTACAGATGCCATTGACAGGCTGGTATCTACGGCCAAAAGCCACAACCGAGTGATCATTTTGGAACTCATGGGCCGCGATGCGGGCTGGATCGCGTTGTATAGTGCAATAGCCGGTGGTGCTCATGTGTGCCTGATACCAGAGATACCTTATGATGCTCAAAAGGTCGTCGATCACATACATCGGCAATACCAGGGGGATAGCGGTTATGCCATCGTGGTCGTAGCGGAAGGAGCCCGTTCTCGACAAGGTGTAGTCACGGATCAAGCGAGTACCGAGGTCGGTTATAAGATGCGGCGCCTAGGTGGCGTGGCTTTTCAGCTTTCCGGCGAGCTGAAAGCGTGCGGTTGTCGGCCTGCTATGAGAGAGATGATCTTGGGACATTTACAACGCGGGGGCTCTCCAGTGGCATTTGACCGGGTACTGTCTACGTCGTTTGGAGTCAAAGCGTTTGAAATGGTCTTGAACAAAGCGTATGGCCGTCTGGTGGTGTACCGAAATAACAGGTTCGACACGGTCACTCTTGAGGAGGCCACGAAGGAATACAAAGCGATTGACCGACAAGATTACTTGCTAGAGGTAGCAAGGGGTGTCGGTATCTCCCTCGGTGACTAGCTCCCGTAGGTTGGGATGCGCTCTGCAGCGTTGCTTTTGATCAGCGAGACGGTTTGCGCAAAGCGCTCAGCGGTCAGAATGGACTTCTCCAGGAAATCGGTCACATCACTCATCAAAGCTTGGATCGCATAGGCCTCGTCGGCCGAAATAAGTATCAATTGGGGATTACCCGGGATGCTGTCCAGATAGTCTGCCGGCAGAGATCGTAAGACGTCCGGATCATAAAATATGACATCGATCGCTTGCCCCGTTTGGGGTTGGTGGTCGCTGGCGTTGATAATGTCAATCAAGTCCAGGTCGGGTGATTGGTTGATAAGTTCGGACAGGATTCCGCTGAAGAACTTATTGCTGTCAATGATAAGACAAGAGTATTTCATGATGGTTGCTATGCTGTTGTTGTACAAAGGCGAATACGAATGTACGGACTGAGGTGAGCAAAGGGGAATATTTTCGGTCAGCGGGGTTTTTTTCTCGATGAACGTAGTGTGGTACCTGAGACCGCGCTGGGAAACCTCGTTCACTAAGGTTTTACGCTTTGAGCCTGATATATGCTAAACAACTGTTCTGCAGCCCCTCTTAGGGCCCGAACCATGCATCGAGCGTGGAAAATGATCATAAGTGTGGGGTTGCTGTTCATGATCATCCGCTGTATGAACTCGTTGTGTCCCACCAGAGGATGGGCTTGGAGGGACTGAAGGATCTTCTTGTTTTGCTGCAAAGCTTCCTGGAGTGCTGATATCTCTCCGTTGGCGATGGCTGTATCGAATTTGTCGATACTCTCGGACAGATGCTTCATTAATCCTTCTTTGACTTGGCCCTGCAAAAGATGGTCTATCCCTAGGTACGACTCTTCCATATTCTGGCGAAAGTGGGGAGCGGACGCGATTTTCAAGTGGTATTCGATCTTTCGGAAAAACTCTTCTGGATCGAAGGGCTTGGTCAGGAAGTCATTCATGCCGCTTTCGTAAACCTGGCTTTGCACTTCGATGAGCGCAGAGGCCGTCAGTGCGATGACGGGCAGCAGCTGAAACTTCTTTTCCTTTTGGGACCTGATCCATTTGGCTGTTGCATATCCATCGAGTATTGGCATTTGTATATCGAGAAGGACCAGATCGATGTCCTGCTCTTGTAGGACAAGTGTAGCCTCTTTCCCATTGGGTGCCTCTACGGTATCCAACCCCCAAGAGCGTAGGAAATCCTTAGCAATCACACGATTGAACAGATTATCTTCCACGATCAATACCCTGCCGGACAGGTTTCCTTCTACGGCGGCAAACCTCCGATCACTGAGGCCCTGCCCCTGGCCTTGTTTCATAGCTAGCTGAAATCGGAAGGTTGTTCCTTTCCCTGGCTCACTCTCCAGCTCAATTTGGCTACCCATGAGTTCCAGCAATTTTTTGGTAATAGAGAGGCCCAATCCAGATCCACCAAACTTGCGGGTGATGGAATCGTCTGCCTGGGAGAATACACTGAAGATCTCCGCATGTTGGGACTTGGCGATCCCTATTCCAGTATCTTTAATCTCGATGAGAAGATGATCATGGTGGGCCATACGGCTAACCCTACGACATTGAAGGGTAACTCCGCCTTCCTCCGTGAACTTGATGGCATTGTTGGTCAGATTGTGGAAGATCTGATTGAGTCGTACCGGGTCTCCAAAGTAGAAGGACCCAGCATTGTCATCATAGTCCAGTTCGAGGCTAAGCTTCTTTTCTTCCGCGTGGATCTGATAGTTGGCGATGACACTTTCCATCAACTCTCGGAGGTTGAACTCCGTCCGTTCTAGTAGGATTTTGCCCTCCTCAATCTTCGCAAAGTCAAGAATGTCTGTTACGATCGCTTGAAGGTGGTCACCGGATTTTTTCAGTATTTCCAAATGCCTCGCGTCCCTATCGCTCCTGCAATTGCTCAGCAGTAGGTGCGTGGTACCAATGATACCGTTCAGAGGTGTGCGTACCTCGTGAGACATCATAGAGAGGAAGTTGGCTTTAGCCACCGAGGCCGCTTCGGCCCGTTCTTTCTCTCGCTCCAGTGATCGGAAGGTCTTTTCCTTCATGAGCTCGGTGCTGATCCAATTGGCAAATAGTTTCATGAATTCGCCGTCGTACTCAGTGAAAGCTTCCCCGCGCGCCTTTTTCGAGACGAAGTTGACCGTGCCGATGACTTTGTCTTCCAGTTTGATGGGAGCGCCCAGGTAGGCTTGTATCGTTAAGGGCTCGAAGCATGGGTGGCCTCCATATTCCCACCCTGTAGCTTCGTCTATCAAGACAACAGATTCATTGTATTTTACCAGCTGGCAATAGGTGCTTTCAAGCCGATAGCTAGCGCCAGGGTCAAAATCAGTAGGATTGGGATCTGAGCAGTAGAGGATCCTATAGGCTTCTCCGTCTATTTGACTGATCACCCCGAGGGGCATCTCTAGATGATCACAAATGGCTTGCAGTGCCATGGGGAACAGGGTAGACAGGGGGACCGACTGGCTGGCAAAGTCATTCAGTAATCTCAGCCCCAACTGGTAGCGATGGACACGCTCCTTTTCTATGAAGCCATCTGTGATGTCCCTGCTGAAGACAGAAACCCCGATGACATCGTCCTCTTCATTTAAAATGGGACTGGCAGAGTTTTCATAGACCATGAGACCATCTGCCAAAGAAAAGGCCACCTCCTGAGTATTTTTCTTGCCCTTCATTGCGTCATTGAGAAAGTGGGCGCGTTCACGGTCTGATGGGTTCGTGATGAGAAGTTGCCAATCTAGCTTCTGGCCAATCTGAGGATACTGCCGAGTGTGTTTTTTGTAGAAAGAACCAAAGACCGAGTTGAAGTAAATAAAGCGATGCTCCAAATCGACAGCCCACACTGCATCGGTAGTATTTTCTATCAACAGCGAGAGGTTGTTGGCATCGCGCTTGCGGTCGGAGATATCTCTTGCAGAGGTATGAAAGCCGATGATTTGATCGCCTGCTCCTCGGATCACTTTCGCATAGGTTTCGACCCATATGTACTCCCCGTTGCGTTTCTTCACACGACACTCAAAATTGGTGGTGGCCTTGCCTCCCATCACCATGGAGTTCAGGCTTGCACGAATGACGGGAATGTCTTCCCGATGAAGAAATTGGAAGGGTACCTTACCGAGGATTTCCCCCGGGTCATATCCGACAATCTCTTTGACGGATTGGCTGATGTATTTGTATGCCCCGTTCTTTTCCAGGACACCGATGATGTCCCTCGAGTTCTCTGATAGGACTTTATATTGGCTTTCTCTTTCGTCCAGTGCCTGTCTCAAATGTCGCACAATCGATAGATCCCTGGCAATGGCCCTTATTTTCTTCAGTTTTCTCTGGCTGTACTCCATCGTTACCTGCTGCCCTACCCAGAGCGGTTCAGCGCCCTGGCGTGGCACTACCCTCATTTCGTAGTAGCCACGGCGTTTCCGAGATCGTATCAACGCCCTATGGTAGGCCATGACTTCCATACGATCAGATGGATGCACGAAGTCATACACGTGATGCGTCGGCAGCTCCGATGGAGCGACTTGTAGCATGTCACATGTCCTTACATTGGCCAGGGTGAAGTAGCCTGCACCGTCTAGCTCATAGATAGCGTCATCAACGTTGTCGAGCAGTTGATGGAATTCAATGTCAATTTTGCGTTTGGAAATGACCTCCTTGTGGGTTTCATAGTGGGTGGTGAGCTGGGCAGCGATGACTTCTAGAGATTGTCTGGCGGACGGCGTCAAGGTCTTTTTCTCATCGTGGATAAGGACGACTGCCCCGAGCGACGCCTTGTCCGCATCGTGAAATGCCTGTGCAGTAATGTACAGCAGCGGATACGGTCCCTCCTCTTGATCTAGGTCTGCGCATTCCAGAAACGTCTCTGCGCTTTGGATCATTCCCATCACTGTTGCGATGATGCGATCTGCCAGTTGATCTGCGATTTCTGAAGCTGCATCCTTCTCGGCGACCAGGATCGCACCCTCATCATCTGGGAAAAGGATCAGTCCCAGGTCCGCCTCAGAAAGGTCAGAGGCTAACTGTGCCAGTTCCTGGAAGATGGAACGGGGCATGGACTTCAGTACGCCTCCATTCGACGCCTGTGTATTCTGCTGATCGTTGTTTGTTTGTTGATAGGGCATACCACCGCTGTCGCACACACGTGGACAGAATTGTGAGCTGCGAGTATACCCAACCGCTCACTTCTGGCGTATTTCATTCTCGTTGCATCGTTGAAAATTGTCGATGGTTGGAGTAATAATTCGACGGATAACGGTATTAATTCATACCCTCGAAGACCGGTGCTTACGCTTAGGGTTGAATTTCAAAATCAGGCAAGTACTCGGAAGGGTCCACGTATTTACCTTCTTTTCGGACGCCGTAGTGAAGGTGGGGCCCTGTCGATCTACCGGAGGACCCGATATAGCCAATAACTTGGCCTTGCTCCACCCTGTCGCCAGCTTTCACAACGAACTTTTGCAGGTGGGCATAAAGTGTCTGGAAGCGCTTGTCCTCGTGGGTAATCACTACAGAATGTCCCCAAGCTTCTGGGTCGATCTTCGCTTCTGTCACGACCCCGTCGGCAGTAGCGTATACTTCGGTGCCAATGGGTGCGACCACATCCAGGCCTAGATGCATTTGCATTTTTCCGGTCCAGGGATTCTTTCGTTGACCAAACTCCGATGAAATGCGGTAGGCACTATTCAGGTCTACCGGAAAAATGGATGGCTGGTCTTTAGCGTCCGTAGTCGCTGATGCGTAATGCACGAAAAGATCTTCCCAAGGATGACCGAGTATCGATGCTTGGATCGTTTCCTGGTTTTGCTTCCCAGAGAAGGCCAAAAAGATCCAAGGCGTCACAATCAGTGCGACCGCAATACCCAGTTTTGATTTTGTTGAGTTTTTGTATCTGTTCATCATTTTGATTCTATTCTTGATGGAAAAAGCACCCACGCCACTGGCCATATTGACATAGCCTTGAGAGGCAAATGAAAAGAGCATTTCCTGGTAAGCAATCTTGTCTGGTCCATTGTGGAGTACTGTCTCATCCGCCTGATACTCATGTAAGCCGATCAACTCTCGTCGAAACAGGTAGACGAATGGGTTGAACCAGCAAACCGCGATGATGAAGTCGATTAGTAGTCGATCAGCGCTGTGTGCGTGTCTTGCGTGGGCGACTTCATGCAAGAGCAGCGTATCAAACTCAGGTTTTTCCCAATATTGAGCTGGAATGAAAATACGATGGAAGAAAGAGAATGCGTGTGTTCCTGACCAGGGATAAAGCTTGTAATCCAGGTGCTCGAGGTAGTTTCGATTTTGCGCAATGATCAGTAGTCTGTAGACCCTCAAGAGATATCGGATGGCCAGTGCTAGCGATCCAATACAGACCAAAATGACCAATATTTTTGACCAGTGGCCCACCCAAATCTCAGCACCTAGCTGGCGGTCCCTGTCGACAGCAGCAGGGGATGGGGCGATGGATTCAGCAAAGGGTTCGAAGTACACTTCCTGCCACGCTCGAATAGTCTCAGGCTTCTCCTCAAAGAATTGCATCTGGGGTACGACGAACCCAATCAAGAGTCCGGTGATCAGATAAAAACGCGAAAAGGTGAATGCTTTGTGGCGCTTGAGAGCAGCATGGTAGATCAGGAGTACCAAGCCGTGTACACAGACCACTTTCACCAAGTACAATAGAATGTCGTTCATAAGCTGGTTTTTTGTTTCTTGATTTCATCATCGATCAAGGCTCGAATTTCCTGTAATTCGGAGAGCGTCATGTCCTGATTTTGAGTGAAAAAGGAAGCAAACTTCTTTGGAGAGTCGTCGAAAAATCCCTTCACCAGTGTCCCCAGATTTTGAGCCAGATACTGCTGACGGCTCAGGGCTGGGAAATATTCGCGAACTTTACCATGTGATTGGTAATTGATAAACCCCTTTTTCACGAGCACGTTCACCACCGTGGATATGGTAGTGTACGCGGGTCGTGGAGTAGGGTAGCTTTCGACAATTTCCTTCAAATGTGCCCGCTCCAGCTTCCAAAGAAATTTCATCAATTGCTCTTCAGCCTTGGTTAACTCTTTCATTACTTCAAAACTATTACTATAGTTATAATAATACAACTATTTCTCTAGTAATTCTTTTTTTGTGTGAGGTGGAGGCAAGTTGAGCCGCACTCAATGGGAAGTTATTCACCTCAGTGGCGAAGGAACAAAAGATGCGAACATTTAGTATTTTCGGAATTACAATTGAATGACATATGGAGGCGTTAATTGCTTTTTTTGAGGAGGTACCTACCTGGTTTCGGGCGACTTTGCTCATGGGTGGGATTGTGGTATTTTGGATGGCAGAAGGACTCTTACCCATTTTCAAATTTCAGTATCGCAAAGTCCGCCATGCAGGATTAAACTTGTTTTTCACGTTGACCACGGCGATCATCGGTTTCGGACTGGCAGGAGTGCTTTTGGCTGCTTCGGATTTTGTCTCAAACCATCAGATTGGACTCCTTTATGTAGTGGATATGCCACTTTGGCTGCAGGTGGTCGTAGGCGTTCTACTACTGGATGCCATTGGTGCTTATCTTGTTCACTTTGTGGAGCACAAAGTGAAGTGGATGTGGAAGTTTCATTTGGTCCATCACAGTGATACCACGGTGGATGTGACGACCGGTCTTCGTCATCATCCCGGGGAGACGGTCTTTCGAATAGGTTTTACGATATTGGCAGTGATGGTCGTAGGTGCTCCGATGGGCATCGTGATGTTGTATCAATCGCTTTCGGTCCTCTTCGCACATATTACCCATGCCAACCTCAATGTCCCTCATCATCTGGACAAAGCGCTCTCGTATGTCCTGGTGACCCCCAATATGCACAAGGTGCACCACCACTATCAGCAACCGCTGACGGATACGAATTATGGTAATATCTTCTCGATCTGGGATCGTATGTTCGGTACCTTTCATTATGTCGACGATATACACGAGCTGCAATACGGTGTCGATACCCACATGAAGGCCGAAGAGAACACCAGTTTGGGTAACTT
>JBCCXG010000245.1:0-8346 GCA_039191945.1 Bacteroidota bacterium | reverse complement strand
TTTCCGTACCAGTATCCACAATTCGCTCTGTCCCGATGCTCGCTTCTTCCAAGGAGATCGTGAGTTCACCCTGCAAGTCCCTCGCCTGACGACTGGAACCAAACCCGGAGAAGTCTTCCGCACCTCGACCTGCACCAAAGAATGATCTAAAGAAATCCGAAAATCCCCCACCATTTCCAAATAAATCCCCAGGATCACCGCTAAACTCATAAGAATATCTTTCATTTCCCTGACCAAAGCCTTGATAACCTCCATACCCTCCTTGTTGGTACTGCTGCCAGTTGGCACCTAGCTCATCGTATTGCTTGCGCTTCTGCGGATCACTCAATACTTCGTTGGCCTCACTGATTTCTTTGAAGCGCTCCTCCGCCGATTGATTGCCAGGATTTTTGTCCGGATGATATTGAACTGCAAGCTTCCGATAGGCCTTTCGGATCTCTTCGGCAGAGGCTTTCCGGTCAACTCCGAGCACTTTATAATAGTCCTTATATTCCATTTGCTTTACCCACTTCAATTCACAAAAAAAGGGACTTTTCAGCCCCCTTACACGCACACATCTCTCCTTCAGAAATGGTAACTCCGCCCCCACCGAATGTTTGCCCTACTCAAACTTGCAAAGATCTAGCACTTCGCAAATTTCGCGGCGGTCCTGTCACCCATACGCGATACCTAGCCCTGTCCTCACGCCATTAGGCGATACTGATGGTTTTTGCCGGAGCCGGCTTAGCCTCTTCTTTTTTCGGAAGAGCTAGCGTCAAAACGCCGTCCTCATATGCCGCACTAATCTGATCCCCTTCTACGGTGTCAGGTAGTCGGAAAGCTCTACGAAATGAAGACTTGGAGAATTCTCTCCGGACGAAGGTCAATGCTTCAGCATCCTTCGGCTGGTCCGCATCCGCACTGATGGTCAATACATCCTGGTCAATCTCAATGCTAAAGTCCTCCTTCTTCCAACCCGGTACCGCCATCTGTATATGATAGCCTTCATCATCTTGGGCGATATTCACCTTGGGTGCATGGGACCATCGCGCACTGCCACCATTTCTGCCTACGGAGTGGAAATCTGGTCCAAAGAAGTCGTCAAAAATTCGATCGAAAGTCCTGTTATTTGTTCTTATTAAGTTCATGTCTTTTGATTTTTTCAAATACTGTTTGACCTCAGGTGTACAAAGTCTATTCCGATCGAATTTGATCATGAAAAAATGCCATATTGTCATACAATACCCCTCTCAGCTCCACAATATAATGTCAATATGACAGGATATTCCAATTTTAAGAAAGAAAGACAAAGTGCTTTCAGCTTGCGGAGTCGAATCCAAAGCTTCCGACATGCCATCGATGGCCTACGATATTTGATCCAAAGTCAACACAATGCATGGATACACATCACGGCGACAGGGACAGTGTGCCTGCTGGGTTTGATGGTCGATTTGTCAATCGTAGAGTGGTCCATGCTTGTACTCAGTATGGGATTGGTTTGGTCGGCGGAGGCGTTCAATACCGCTTTGGAAGCGGTCATTGATAAGGTTTCACCTGAGTTCCATCCATTGGCTAAAAGGGCTAAGGATACAGCTGCAGCTTCGGTACTGCTCGCGGCAATTGCCGCTGCCATTGTAGGCTTGGCAATCCTCGGACCGAAGTTGTGGGACCTTGGTACTACCTTGGCGTTCTAGTCTTTACACTATTTGCGATTTGCTGAGGCAAGGGAACTTTCAAAAACAACTGTCGTTATTTGAGAAGGCTGACCAGCTATACAGTCACTATTTCAACATAATCTACAAACTCAATCCAATCACAAACATGTCACAAAAGGTATTGATTACAGGAGCCAACGGCGGCTTCGGTAAAATCACAGTACATTCTCTTCTCAAAGGTGGTCATCAGGTAGCGGCCACGATGCGCGGAATCGAAGGAAAAAACAAGGAAGCCGCCGATGAGCTAGCTGCGGCGGGTGCAAAGATCATAGAACTGGACGTGACCAACGAAGATAGCGTCAACCAGGGGGTCGGAGGAGCCATCGACCAGCTGGATGGGCTAGACGTCGTCGTCAATAATGCAGGCGTGGGCGTACTCGGGATCCAGGAAATGTTCACAACGGAAGATTGGCAACGACTATTTGACATCAATGTCTTCGGTGTGCAACGTGTCGTACGAGCCTCATTACCCTATTTACGTTCGCAGGGGTCAGGCTTCCTCGTATTTGTTTCAAGCCTGCTTGGTCGCATGACCTTCCCTTTTTACGGTCCGTACAACGCCTCGAAGTGGGCGCTTGAGGCGATGGCTGAAAACTATCGGGTAGAACTTTCTGGTTTTGGGATAGGATCTGCGATCGTAGAGCCCGGAGGCTTCCCTACTCCATTCTTCGGTTCTTTGATGCAACCCGGAGACAATTCACGAAATGATGGTTACGGAGAGATGATCCACGCCCCAAAGGCAGCGTTTGACAACTTTGAAGGTGCGCTTGCTCAAAATCCTGCGCAAGACCCTCAACTCGTGGCCGATGCCATCGTCCAGCTTGCCGAAACGCCCGCTGGGGAGCGACCTTTTCGGACCACAGTCGATAAGATGGGTATGGGCGATCACATCAGTCCATACAACGATCAACTAGAGCAGGTCATGCAGGGCATCTACGGTGCATTCGGTATGGGCGATATGCTCAAGGTCAAGGAGAGCTAAGCACGTGAATATGGTCGTAAGGAGAAGTGGCCCCGCGCCACTTTTTTTGTCTTGACAAACTAGGAATGGAGGAAGCGAGGTGGCTTCAAGGCTACTAATGAAATATGCCCATCGCCTGAGTGTCTCCAATCATCGACTATTTGACCCTTATAGTATCAGGTGATAGTCAGAACTCACTGGAAACTAGTACATTCGCCTGCAAGTCCTGACAAAAGCGTTAAGCTCGATAAGAGTTTTTCGATACAGGAGCTGTTGGCGTATGAAAAGTAGGATCAAGAAGATACCATTCATCGGTAAGTGGGTAGTTAATATCAACAGACAACTCAAAAAAAAGGTCCCCTTCAGTACATCGGGAGAGTATTGGGAGCGTCGCTATGATGCAGGCGGAAACTCAGGCCCCGGCTCCTACAATCGGCTTGCTCAATTCAAGGCAGAGGTGATTAACGACTTTGTTACGGCCCATAATATCCGAAGCATTATTGATTTTGGTTTCGGCGATGGACACCAGTTGCAACTGATCAATGTACCGCGCTACCTTGGCTTTGAAGTGAGCCAAAGTGCATTGCGTCGATGCGAGCAACTGTTCAAAGGGGATCCCACTAAGACCTTCAGACACCTAAGCGACTACGAGGGTGAGCAGGCTGATCTGGTACTCAGCCTGGATGTGCTTTATCATTTGGTCGAACCTGACATCTTCGAGGATCATTTGACTCGGCTTTTTGCGGCTTCGAAAAGATTTGTCGCCATATACGCCAGCAACTTTGACGACAAAGAAGAAAATATCACCTTACCCCATGTGAAGCGTAGAAAATTTACGCCATGGATCGGCGAAAACCAACCGAGCTTCCAACTCAAAAGTCTCATACCCAATCGGTTTCCCTTTGATGGGGACAGTAAAACGACGTCCCGCGCCGAGTTTTACATCTACGAACGGATCAGAAAGTCAACACAGTAAGTTCGTGACGATTGACGTTTTCACTTCCAATCGCCAACTTGCGTCAGCAACCCCTTATTCCTCAGCACAGTACGGACACCATTAGGCACTTGTTCAGCGCGAACTTCACCCATTCATCCTAGGCGTTTACAGCGTTATTGGAAGATTTTACGAATTTCCCTCTCAGCATACAACACAGCAATGACCCAGAACAGACAACCCCATCGCCAACTTGAGCGCTATGAGCAATACTTCTCTCCGCAGGATGGCAAGCACTATGAGATCACCTGGAAGACCCTACTGCATACCTTCAAAACAGATGGCACACGAAGCCTGGAGGTTCAGTGTCTCGAGCTTGTCCCAGATAGCGTGATGATCAACGAGCGCAACAGCGCGAACGGATACCGCAGCAAAGTCACATTGGCGCTATTTAACGAAAGTCACCCCCGCGAGCAACTTGATCTTCGCAGCAACTGCCATGGATTCACCTTGGCAGATGGAGAGTACTTCATCAACAATGAACAAGTACCACGATTTCTGGCGGATGAGTTCACCGCAGTCCCAGCGGACGAGGCGCTTAGGTCGGGCGAGTTTGATATCGTGTGCTTCAAAGAACCGCTAGCCGGTGAGTGGATTCATTCGGCCAAGTTCAGGCATGGGCGCTACCTTCACAAGCATGGGATGCACCCGTACAAAATGCATGGAAGCATTCGTGACATCGTGGCGATTCCCGACTTTTGTGATGCCATCCCCTATTACTTCCGACGCAACAGCCGAGCGCTTGAGGCACTAATGGCACCACAAGAAGCATTGTCAGACCAGCGCTTCTAAAGACAGCG
The DNA here is from genome assembly GCA_039191945.1 of Bacteroidota bacterium. Lineage (GTDB taxonomy): Bacteria > Bacteroidota > Bacteroidia > Cytophagales > Cyclobacteriaceae > JAWPMT01. Next base: position 3,897 of record JBCCXG010000245.1, on the reverse strand, counting down.
GAAGTTTACGTATCCGGTTGCCAGTCAGATCAAACAGGGCATTTGTTAGTGCGGGTGCCACAGTCGGCAGACCGCTCTCACCCGCTCCATCGGGGTCGGCGCTGCTCGGAAGGATGAATGTCTCGATTTCCGGGCACTGCCCGTACCGGAGCAACGGATAAGTATGGAAATTTTGCTCTTTGATCGCGCCGTTTTCGATCGTCAGACCGTACAGCGCCGCCGTCAGACCCATAATAACAGATCCTTCGGTCTGGGCCCTGACCGTATCAGGATTGACGCATATTCCAAGATCCAAAACGGTCGTAATCCTATCGATCTTGACCTTACCTGCCTTGCGGCTCACATCCACGACCATTGCAAAATGGGCACCTGACCGCTCAGCTATGGCGAGGCCTCTGCCCTTTCCTGCGACCTTCTGTCTATCCCAATCCGTCAGGACACGTACCTCCTCCAGTACCCTACGAAAGCGCGGATGATCCTGCAACAGCTCCAGACGCAGGTCGAGTGGATCTTTGCCCGCTGCGACAGCTAGCTCATCGATAAAGGACTCATGAGCAAAGGGGTTGGTCGAGTGGTAAACAGCTCGCCAATAGGAAATGGGGATATAGTGCTTCTGCAGTACACCTCTTACCGAGAGATTGGGAATGCTGTAGTGCGTGTTGACCCCGCCCATGATCTGCCGACCTGCCTCCATCTTATCGCCCGTTTGATTGCGAATTTCCTGGGTAATCACTTTGTGCTCCAAGGCCTCTACTTGTCCACCCGTCACCTTTCCTTTGAGCAAGTTGAGTGAACAGGCCCTAAAGGGTCCCTGTGTTTGATCATCCTCGCGGGTCCAAATGACCTTAACCGGCGCTCCAACCGCTTGAGACAGTCTTGCTGCCTCTTCCGCCACATCTGTCCGCGACCGCCTTCCAAAGCCACCACCCATTAGCGTATAATTGATCTTGACTCGCTTCTCCGGGATGTCCAGGATTTTCGCAAGATAGGAGCGCGTCCCATTTGGGTTTTGCGTGGACCCCCAAAACTCAGCTCCCTCGGATGTCACGCTCACGATGGCATTCATCGGCTCCATGGGTACGTGCGCCTGGTAAGGCGTCACGTAAGCTGCTTCGATCACGCCATCACCCGCGGACAAAGCACCATCCGCATCCCCTCTGCTAAAGAGCTCGGTCCCCTCGTCATCAGCTTGAGTCATGTAGCGGCTTGCGATGGTCTCAGAGGACTGAGACTCCATACCCTTGGTATCCCACTCGACCTTTAGTGCTTTTCGTCCTTGAAATGCAGCCCAATAAGTATCTGCCAAAACTGCAATACCCTCGCGTCTTCCAAAGAGATCCCTTTCGGTCTTGAGGACATGACGTACCCCGGGCATCTTCATGACCTCCTCCCTATTATATTCCTTTATCGTACCTACAAACACCGGTGAGCGCTCTACAGAGGCGTAGAGCATACCTGGAACATCTACATCAATACCGTAAATCGCAGCTCCGTTCGTCTTCAGAGGGATATCTCTCCTCGGAATAGACTGACCTATGATCTCAAAGTCGGCGGGTGACTTGAGCGCAGGTTCGGTAGGCGCGGTCCTTTTTGAGGCGTCCTCCACAAGCTCTCCGTAATTTGCGCTACGCGATGACGAATTATGAATCACTCGACCCTTCTCAGCATAACATTCAGCTGCAGCAACTTGCCATCGGTCAGCTGCCGTTTGTATCAACATCTCCTTGGCCGCAGCGCCCATCATGCGCATCTTGTGAAACTCATTTTGAATACTGTGGCTACCCACCACCATCTGTCGGCCGTACCTTTCGGGATCAGCCTCTGACTGCTTGATTTCGACCTCTTCGACATCTACTGCAAGCTCTTCGGCAAGGATCATGGGTATCGACTGGAACACCCCCTGACCCATTTCAGGACGGTGATTGAGTAAGGTAACCGCGCCATCAGTGGCGATAGTGATGAACTGATTTATACTCGCCCCAGTCATGCCCTCCGAGGAAAGATTGATGGGTTTGCCGGTACTACCGGGAGTACAGCCAACAGCCAGCAATACGGAGGATGAGGCAGAAACTTGAAGGAATTTTCTTCTGGATAGTGAGTGAGTATTCATGAGGCTGGTCCGTTACTTCCTGGTCATTTTCGTGATCGCTTTTTTGATTCTCGGGTAGGTGCCACATCGGCAAAGGACTGCGTTCATAGCGGTTTCGATCTCTTCATCTGACGGTTGAGGGTTTCCCTCAATAAGGGCCACAGCTGTAAGGATCTGGCCAGATTGGCAATAGCCACACTGAGGCACCTGCTCCTCGATCCACGCTTGCTGAACAGGGTGGTCATTATTCTCTGAAATGCCCTCGATCGTAGTGATCTGCTTCCCTACGGCTGCGGATGCAGGCAGTACGCAAGACTTGATGGGTGCATTGTCTAATAGTACAGTGCACGAGCCGCACTGAGCGATGCCACAACCGAATTTCGTCCCAGTCAGTTTGGCGAAGTCGCGAATCACCCATAGCAAGGGCATATCGTCATCGGCATCGAGCTCGTAGGTCTGTTGATTGATGTTGAGTTTCAGGGGCATTTTCAAAGATTAGGTAAAGACGATCTACTCAATATACAAAAGGATATCATGCTGATGAAATGTCAAGGGGCGAAACTCGCCACGCACAATCACGGTCACGGACACATCCAGCAATGGTCTATCTAAGGATAGGAAGCACGCAGGGTATTCCAGTCATTCAGGACTTGGGATGCACTACGGATCTGCTACTGATACCTATCGCGGCCTTGGCAGGACCAGTCCTTACTCACCCTATGTTGAGATGGCGAGTGTCTGTGGCTACGAGCCCGTTCAACCATCGACTTTTAGTCCAGGTCAAACTGAACAGTGCTTTACAGAACACCCAGGTTTTGTTGCTCGAGCCCAAACCCAGCTTTTGAAGCAGCGAACAAGGAAAATTAAAAAACACAGTCAGCTAGGCACTTGCCTGAGGAGGACAATGTCCAAGCACCCAAAAACGGGGTGAAAGACACCGTCAATCAGGTGCCTTCAACCATCAAATGAAGAGAAAGACCTCCGTCCTAACTCACAGGCTCTTCGACCTTCTCCAGGGCGACTGCATTGATACAATAGCGGAGACCTGAGGGAGCAGGTCCGTCAGGGAACACATGCCCTAGATGAGCATCGCAGGTATTGCATACCGTCTCGACACGCCTCATGCCATGTGTGAAGTCCTGATTGTAGGCAATGGCGTTTTCTTTGGCTGGTTGAGTAAAAGATGGCCATCCTGTACCACTCTCAAACTTCTCCCCAGCATCAAACAGCAAGGTGCCACAGCAGATGCACTTGTACTGCCCGGGTTCAAAGAGACTGCAAACCTGCGAGCTAAAAGGCCGCTCCGTCCCCTTTTGGCGTGTCACATAGTATTGCTCTTCGGTTAGCTGTGCCCGCCATTCCTCATCAGTTTTAGCCACTTTTCGATCTGGCTCCGGGTTGCCTTTGCCCGCGAAATTGAGTATGTCATTCCAGTTCAGCATATCTGTTTCTATTTTCAAGTTATTTTTTCAAATTTGATTCCCATCCGTGCGACGCTCGGATCATTTTACACCAAGCTTGCTTTGGTTGCGAACGTTACATTTGTCAAAAAATCGAGCACTTTCTCCTCAGGCATTTCACATGGCTTCACGAGATCCTTCCGCCTAGTGAGATAGACATTCAAACTTATGAAGTCCCTTCCACCCAGCTCCTCCGCAAAAACCTTAAAAGATCGGCGGTCGTTGAAGGCCTGTTTTCGGACGCCGTAAAGACGCCCAAAGCGCACACGCTAGCGCACAAAACGTATGCGTTTTAGATAAAAATTTTTACTTTTAACCATCTGTTTTTCAATGGTTTAATAAAATAGC
>JBCCXG010000244.1:0-8352 GCA_039191945.1 Bacteroidota bacterium | reverse complement strand
GTAAGGGTTGTCGTGTCCGATTCCAAAGCTCATCATGATCACTTCTCGCTCGCGGGCGGTCAATGTGGACAGTGCCCTCATCGTCTCAACCTTCAAAGAATCATTGAAAACAAGGTTGGCATCTGTGGGTCCGGTGGTCTCGTTTTCGAGTACATCCAACAGCGAACCTGACTCGTCTTCTCCAAATGGGGCATCCATGGACATCTGCTTCACTTCTGCTCCCAGGGTATTGCGTACCTCATTGGGCTTCATGTCCAGGATCTCGGCAAGTTCTTCCTCGGTCGGCTCACGTTCGTACTGCTGCTCCAGCTCTGCATAGGCCCGACGAATCTGGTTGATCGCGCCTGACTTGTTCATTGGGAGTCTGACAATACGTGACTGCTCAGCCAAAGCTTGCATGATCGACTGACGGATCCACCATACGGCGTAGGAGATGAATTTAAATCCCTTCGTTTCGTCAAACTTCTTTGCAGCTTTGATGAGGCCTAAGTTGCCTTCATTGATCAGATCGTTGAGCGGCAAGCTTCTGTTTTGATATTGCTTGGCAACAGACACCACAAACCGGAGGTTGGCTTTTACCAACTTCTCCAAGGCCAATTCGTCTCCCTCTCTGATTCGCTTCGCTAACTCCACCTCCTCGTCAGGGGTAATCATTGGCACGTTGCTCACCTCCGTAAAGTACTTTTCCAGCGTGTGGCTTTCTCTACGGTTGGTGATGGATTGTGTGATCTTAAGTTGTCGCATACGCCGATCTAGTAATCAAAAATTTTATATTCAATATATTAATATCTCAATCAATTGTCTAAATACCAACTAGCAGGTCAGGATTTTAGTGGTGCGAGCAAGAAAAACTCCCGCCTCACCCTGTTTTGACAGAAAAGGCGCAAATATAGTATCCTGAGCTCCTAACCCCAAATTGATTGATCAATATAGTATCAACTGGCTTTTTAACGGTGAAGTTTCAGTTTCTGCGGATAAAATCGCATTCCAGCAGCTAACGGTACTTTGGATTTGGGGTATTAATTCACTATATTCATAAGCTCGCTAAATACCTTAACCCGAATAAAATCATGAACTTTCAAGGAAAAAGAGACGAATCTATTTTGAATGAGGAAATCAAATACGATTCTGTTGCTCGCTACATGGCCAAGAATGTGATCACCTTCTCACCGGACCAGCCGGTGGTTGAGGCCATAGATACGATGCTGGAAAAACGGATCTCCGGAGGTCCAGTCGTCAATGACAAGGGTGATCTCGTGGGTATGCTTTCTGAAAAGGACTGCCTGAAGATCATTGTAGATCGCCAATACAACAACCTGCCCAATCAAAAAAGTACGGTAGCTGATTACATGTCTCGTACCGTAGCGACAGTAGACATCAGCAAAGATGTCGTAGATGTCGCCAATATGTTTGTGACAGGTCACTATCGACGGTACCCTGTGGTTGAGAACGGTAAATTGAAGGGGCAAGTCAGCCGACGAGATATCATGAAAGCAACACGTGACCTAAAAGGTACAACCTGGTGAAACCTGACCTCGGAAGTTCAAGACCAACGAGGGATTTTTTAGGACACGGAACTCCGCTAGTAACGGCGTTTTGAAATAAAATTTTTGATATTTAATTGATGAGGGATCGCAACGAGTGGTCCCTTTTTTTATCTTTTTGAGAGCTCTTATACAGCAGAGAAAAGAAGAATTGCACTCATTCACCCCCTCTTTCCCCAGATAATTTCTAGCGGTAGGTGATAATGGCAGATTTTTTGCGTTATTGGCTATGAATATCAACCGTGCAGTTATGAAGAAATATCTTTTCCTTCTTTTGGTACTTTTCACTTTTTCATCTTGTGATCTTTTGGAAGACGCGGTCGAGGATCCGGCTCCCGATATCGCTGAGGGTCTGAAAGAGGCTTTGCGAGTGGGCGCACAATTTGCCTCGAATGAATTGGGAGCTGCCGATGGATATTTTGGCAATGAGCTGTACAAGATTCTGCTTCCAGAGGAGATTGCTAGCAACATCACGGCCTTCAAAGAGGCGGAATTTTTAGGCATCTCTGGGGCGGATGTTTATAGTACGGGCCTTCAGGAATTTGGGATCCCAAGTCTTCAGAGCCTCGAAGATGATTTGATCCTTGGGATTAATCGTGCGGCGGAAAGCGCCGCCACGGAAGCAGCTCCAATTTTCATCGATGCCATCGCGGGAATCACCATCCAGGATGCGAATAACATCCTTTTTGGTGGGCAGGATGATGCTGCGACTCAGTTTCTAAGAGACAATACATTTACCGCTCTCTTCGATACCTATGAGCCGCGTATCGACAATGCCATCAGCAATGTAACCATAGGCAGCACGGATGTGGAGACCCTGTATTCCAACTTCGTCGGGACCTACAATGACGTGCTCAATACGACAGTTGTGCCCATCGTGGGGACTACCGTAGCTGATCTCACGGATTTGGCAGCTATGGAGGATGTAGACCTATCGGAGTTTGCGACCGGTGAAGGCCTGGATGCGCTATTCACGCGCGTGCAGCTGGAAGAGGCAAATATCAGAGAGAACCCGCTTGCCAGGATCAATGAACTGCTGCGAGACGTTTTTGGCTTGTTAGACCAATGAGAGGATAACTAGCGACGATCACAGGTTCGCAACCACTTCCGCTTGCTTCCAGAATCCCTGCAGGATTTCCTCCGTTGCCTTCACCTGATCCGAGAGACCAAGTGCCTTGGCTGCTGCGATCTTTCCTTTCAAAGCCTTCGTACGTTGGGGTGCCCTCTCCAGGCTCGTATTGAATTGATCTAACGCCTCCTCATATCGCTCCTTGGATAGCAACCAGTCACCGTATTGCTCATGGGCTGGGTAGGCGATATGTGCCGGTCCGGATGAATAGGGGAGTTGTGACTCCAACGTGGCAGCTTTATTTAAGTGTTCTTCCGCTAAGGCTTCATCTGAAGCCAGAAGTGCGACCAATGCTTTCATCTGTTGGATGCGTACCTCAGCGCTGGTCAGGCTCTGTTTGTTGGGCGCGGTTCTGGTGGGGCCTGCACTGCACATCGCGATTCCTTCGTCGGTCACCAGCAACTCAGAGGCGGCCAATTTGGTGTCCAGTGCGGTGATCTGCTGCTCGATCGTTACCGGATCATTGTCTTTAAAGGCTTGCATGCTTTGGAAAAAGGCCTGGGCGCCGAAGGAGGAAAGATTGAGCTTCTCCGGCTCAATATCCATCGGTGGGACGCTCACACCCCATGTACCGGACTCCATCAATTGAGCGCTTTGCATTTCGATCAGGTACCGTCGTGCCGATTGTGTCAGCGCACTGGCGGTATGCCGCTGCATGTCTACGATCATCTCTGCTGCTTTCTCATATTCGCCCTGCTGCAAGTAGCCATAATGTAGCCATCGGTAACTGTGAAAACCTCTGGCGGCGTCTCCCAGATTCATCCGCTCCATACGTCGCACGCTTGCGGCATACGAGGTCACGTTTGAGGAGACCACGTCATTCCACCTGCCCAGTTGAAGATAGATATGTGAGGGCATATGCAAGGCATGTGCCGCGTCTGGGGCTACCCTGGCATATTTGTCAGCTGCCAACACAGCGAGGTTGGCCAGCTCGGGATCGTCATAGGCATGGATCATATAGTGTAATGCGCCGGGGTGATTGGGATTTTCTTCCAATACGCTGGCTGCCACCGTGGCTGACCGTCGCATGAGATCTTGATTGCGGCCCACTGGCTCGGACCACATCAGTCCCAGCGAATAGAAAGCAGCGACCTCCTCGTTGCCTTCGTACTTTTTGTAGAGCTCGCCCATGTGATCGGAATAGGCCTTGTTGCGTTCGTAAAATTCACCTTCGCCGAATAAGAGCTCGACGCCAGTCCAGAAATCACGCTCCAGTTCGTTTTCCGCCTTGGCCAGACGCTCAGCTTTTGTGCTGCCCACCTGTTCCATGACACCTCTACCTGCATCCAGGTCCTGAAGTCCCCATAGTGCCTTGTAATGCGACATTGCCACTCCCCACCATGCCATCAATTCAGACGGGTCCGCTTCCGTCGCTTGCATAAAAGCTACTCTCGCATCGGTGTATTCGAAGCTATGCAATAGCAGAAGGCCCTCATCAAAATGTGGTTTGGCGCTTGCAGAAATGGAAAAGTCGTAGTGCAGCTCGCCGAGATGTGAGGCTGCCTGCTCGCTATTGGAAGGTGGCTGGCAGCAGGCGAGGATAAGGAGACAGGTGGCTAAGTAGTAGATCTTCATGACGAAAAAGTGGGAAGTGATAGAGTGATTCAATTTACCCATAACCGCCCTGCCTTCAAAACTGTTCGACCGCCGTGGGCTACTCGTACCGTAGGGAATCGACGGGATTTTTGCGGGCTACACCCCGTCCCATGAGGAAAGCCGTGATCAGGGTGGTCGACACCACGACAAGGATCACCATCGCAAAAGACAGTGGAGACAGTTCCACTCGGTATGCATAGCCTTGCAACCATTGATGGGACGTCCACCAAGCGATGGGTAGTGCTGCGATTGAGGCAAGGACCGTATACTTGATAAACTGCTTGCTCTGTAGTTGGAAAAGATCCACAAAGCGAGCACCGAGCACCTTACGGATGCCAAATTCTTTGGTTCTGACGGTGGCACTGTAGGCGATCAAACCAACCAGCCCCAAGAGTGCGATGATCAGCGATACCAGTGCTGCCCCGGAAAACACCTGTTGAAACTTCAACTCATCTTCGTAAGCGCGCTGGGCCATGTCATCCAGAAATTCCCACGTCATGATATCATTGGTGTCATATCGGTTATGGACTGCCTCAATTTGTTGCATGGTGGCCATGAGGTCCCGACCTTCCACTTTGACTACGATATCGTCGAGTCCCATGATGGGGTTGATGTAGTAACCAATAATGACGGGCTTGATGGGCTCATGCAGTGATTCGAAGTGAAAGTCTGGCACGACGCCGATCACCTTTGCCATGAACTCATCGTCTTCGAGTTCCTTGATCTGTATCCATTCTCCTAGGACGTCACCGAGTAGTCGGTGGGCGCTTTCGTTGATAAGGACAGATGCACTATCCAATGAACGTTGTCCTTTGAAATTGTCGCCAGCGACAATAGGTAGCCCCAACGTTGCACTGCCATCTTCGTCCATCCCGTAAAAGATCATCGTATTTTGAGTCTCTGGATCCTCCTGTGGAGCGGCATTGATTGATGTGCCTGACCGATAACCACTGAACATTCTGGTGAGACCCGTTACGCCCTGTACTCCTGGAAGCTGGAGTAGCTCCTTTTTGACCGTTGGGAAATGCTGCCGAAGGCCACCGCTGTTGATTTCGATCACTGCCAGGTGCTCCGAGTCGTACCCGAGGCTTGACTCCGTGAGTAGGCTGTATTGCTGGTGGACAACGGCTAATCCGGAGGACAATAAGATGACCAGCACAAACTGGACGACAAGCAGGACACCTCTTAGTCCTATCCCTTTTCTATGACTCGATCTACGCTGCAGAATAGTGATGGCGCTGAAGCGGCTGAGTACGACCGCAGGGTAAAGTCCCGCGGCCAGCGTGACCAGAAGCAGTGTCGCCAGTAGATAAGGCATGATCTGCCAAATGGCTTCGCTGGTCCACTTGATGGTGATGTCAGTGATGATATTGAAGTAGGGCATCGTCAGATAGGCCAAAGCCAAAGCCGCACCCATGGATAGGAAGATGATTAGGAACGATTCTACCAAAAATTGAGCGGTCAGCTGAGATCGTAGTGCGCCGACGGTCTTGCGAATACCTACCTCCTTGCGTCGCTTGGCAGAGCGAGCCGTGGTAATGTTGACATAATTCGCGCAAGCCATTAACAGGATCAGGAAGGCCACGAGAAGGAACAATTTCACTTGCTGCTCATCACCTTTAGCGAAGTAATTGATGCGACCATCGATGTGGTTGCTGCCAAAATGGAGCTCCTCGAGGTTGAGCAAGTGGTGTCGGTTCAAGGACGCCACAGGCAGGTGCTTACCGAGTATCTCTGCTACGTCAGCTTCGAAGTTCAGTGATTGGTTGGCTTCAGATAGCAGCACGTAAGTACCTGCGGGGTCGCCCTGCCAGGATTGGAACCACCGGGGGAACCAACTGGCCACATTTTCAAAATACAAATCAAAATCGGGTGTAAGTACATAGTCGAACTGAAAGTAGGAATTGGTGGGGACGTTGTCCAATACACCGGTCACGGTGAAGGGACCGTAGAACTCATGGTCGATCACCTGTCCGATCGGATTCTCAGAACCGAAATACTTCATTGCCAGCTCCTCACTGATAATCGTTGATCGCTGGCTTTTGAGCGCCTGGTTTCTATCGCCAGTCAGGAGCTCGAAGTCGAATATTTCCAGGAAATCCTGATCGCCCACAATGCCCCCTTCTTCGAAGAAACGCTGGTCATTGACAGTAACCCAATTGCTAGCGGCACCAAAGAGTGAAACGGCCTTTTCTACGTAAGACAGCTCTTCCTCTAGTGCGTCAGACAGATAAGCTGATGTCCATATCTCCGGGTCATCTCCATCGGCTTGTTGGAAGACCTGTATGACTTCAAAAATCCGGTCTGATTTTGAGTGGAAGGTGTCGAAGCTTCGCTCATGCTGGACCAGTAGCATCATGACGACAAAGACCGACAGCCCCAAGCAAAGACCGATGGCGTTCAATAGTGTGAATTGATGGTCCTTTCGCAAATTTCGATAGCCTGCAAGCAGATAATTACTAATCATGAAGGTGAAAAATGGTCTCTTCGGCTTTTTCATATGAATCCAGCGAATGCTTCGAATGACATCCCAAAGGAGTTGTAGATGTGCAGTACGCTGCGACCGTTCAGTGCGTTTCGAATACAATTCCAACAGGTCTCCTTCAATCTCCTCTAAGACTGAAGTCTTGAGGATAGTCCGAAGGAGCCTGATAGGGAACTTGGGTGGCACCGCCATTATTCGTACCGTAGTGACTTCACCGGGTCAGTCTTTGCCAGACGGTAGACCCGTGAGATCACCGTAGCCAGCGATATCAGGAGTACTGACAGGAAGGCCATCAGGAAGATACCAACGGACAGCGCAATGCGATAGGCAAAGGCATCTAACCAGTTGCTCAACACAAAATAGGAGACGGGTACGGCGATTACCAGTGCAATACCCAAGAGGATGACATAGTCCTTGAGCACCACCTGTAGGATGCTGGGGATGCTCGCACCTAGCACTTTGCGAATTCCTACTTCCTTTGTTTTACGTTCTGCTGTGAAATTGATCAGGCCAAAGAGTCCAAAGGCTGAGACGATGATGGAGATGATGGTCGCGACAAGGATCAGGTAGCTTCGGGTCATGTCTGATCTATAGTACCGCTCCCAGCGCTCGTCCAGGAAGTTCACTTCAGCGGGTGTTTCGGGGTCGTACTGGAGCTGTACTTTCTCGATTTGGGCAATGGCGTCTTGCGGGTCACCATTGTATTTTATGGTGAAGTAATCGATGCCCATGATGGGGTTATTCCAACTGGTGATGACCACTGGCCCTAGTGTCTCATGGAGAGATTCGAAGTGAAAGTCCTTTACGATCCCGATGACTTGCATTTTGGATATAGTGTCCTCCGAAACCCAAAGCATTTGCCCGATTGGATCCTCAAGGCCCATGGACTTAACTGCTTCCTCATTGAGTAGTACTTTCAATGTGTCTGAGCGCTCCACCCCCCGGAAGTTTCGTCCGGAGACGAGCTCCATTCCGTAGGTGTCTAACCAGTTGCCGTCAACGGCGTAGTGCGTAGCGACCAGTGGCAACTCACCCCGGCTCGTGCTTAGTTCCACCGTGGGAATGTCTTTCCACTCTCCAGGTACGCGTGAGGAGGTAGTTGCATTTTCTATGCCGGTGTGAGATTTGAGACCGTCGAGGATACCCCTAAAATTCATTCTCGCTGCACCACTGTTGATGTCGAGGGTCAGCAATCGATCATTCTTAAAGCCCAGGTCCTTGGTTTGCACATAGTTGAGCTGCCGATACAAGACGATTGACCCGATGATGAGACACAAGGAGATGCCATATTGGACAATGACAAAGCCTTTGCGAAGGAGATCCCCTTTGCCGGTAAATGGATTCTTAGCCAGGACCAGCGAACGGTTAAGCTTAGAGTAATACAGGGCCGGGACGATCGACGATAAGATGAGAATGGCAATAAACACCGCAGCTTGAAAGATGATCAGATCTGTTGTAAAGAAGTCCTCGAGCAGAATGGCCTTATTGGCAAGTTCGAGAAACTGACCACGAAAGATGACCACCAGGGCAATTGCCAGCAGGTAGGCGATGAACAGACTCATGAAGGTCTCGATGAACAGCTGGAACCTCAATTGTCC
>JBCCXG010000243.1:0-8382 GCA_039191945.1 Bacteroidota bacterium | reverse complement strand
CAGAAAAGCAGCCCGATAGAGGGCATCACCCTGCATGGGTTGGGAAGGGTTGTTTACTCATCCCGTCTTGTTAAAGATCCAGTCTTACTTGATCCTAGGAGTAAGACCTTATTTCTCAACAGAGATCTGAAGCACAGGTAAGTGAGGTTTCAATTGCTGACAGAGATCAGATTCAGCGTCATGAAATTGAAGCATCGTTTTTGCGAGACGATCCTCAACCCGGGAGGTGTCTTATCAGAAACTCTTGTCCGATTTCAAGCTCCCTAATTTCCGATTGCCTGCCTGGTCCCTGAGGAAGAGCTGGTCGGGGAGATGAAACGAATTGCGCTACATAACCGATAGGACCTAGTCTTGCTTCAGAAGAATTTGGAAGATCACCCCCTGAAGAGTTCTTTCAAGGGGCTGACCAATGTGGTGTCCACTGACTTCGATGCCAACGATCTGTTTGCATTGAGTTCATCTGCATCAGAGTTAATTGCTGACTTCAACTTTCTCAAGAATGACAACCTCAGAAAGCGGACGGTTCACACTAACTTGTTATCGGTATCCATTGACAGGTTGCCAGGAAGGAGCGCCCCCTGCTGTCCTGATCGAAAAGGCACAGTGGGAGGCGGAGATCTCTGATGCGCGAAAGGGGTTGAGAATAGGTAGTGAACCTTAAGGTTTCGAGGGTTCCTGGCTTGTATGGAATACATTAAGAATGATGATGGTGTTGTCGGTTACCTCATAGACTACTCGGTAGCTCCATTTGAAAAAGCGCCGAATGTTTCCCGGATTCCCTGGGTAAAGCTCATCAACTTGAAATTTGTTGGGCATACTACCAAGGTTCCTTGTGGTACTAAGGATCTCATGTCGAACTCTTTTAGCCGCCGAAGGAGAGTCATTTTTGATGAAATCACAATGTTGCTTTAAGGAATGTTTGGCCTTTCTAGACCAAATAACCTTTCGGACTTTCACCATTGCTCTGACTCATCTTCCAGATCTTCCTGGGAGATGAAATCACCTTTTACCACCTGAGCCTTGGCGTCATCAATCTCTTGGGCGTACTCCTCGAGAGAAAGCTTCTTGTATATTCCCGGTTCCTTCAAGAGGGCTAATACCTCTTTCAGCTTTTCACTGTCCTTTTGCACTTCGATGATCTCATGAAGCTCCTCTTTTAGTTCTTTTAGCATGTCATTCGACTTTTGTCGTATAAGTAAAGATAATGATTACCTTCAAGGTCCCTTCAAGGAAAGCCGTGAAGTGGTCGACTTGGACTTTCGTTTGCTTGACTCACTTGATTCGATCTTATTCATGACAGGAATACAAGTACTTCATGGCCCTGAGCTTCAACAGAACTGAGATCACCATCGCCGGCCTCACCGCCCACTATTTTCAACTCAATGATGAGGGTGATGATGCACATTTCTACCCGGGGAGTGGGCTACCCGTTGGCGTTTACGGTCCCTTGCTCGAGAGGCTCTCGTCGCACTATCAACTTTCGAGTCTGGCCATTAGGGCTTCCTGGCGCGATGCGAGGCTCCCGGGTCCTCAAATCGATTGGAGGATCTATGCTAAGGACCTCATTGCCTTCCTTGAGGCCAGGTACGCCAAGCCGATTGTCGCCATCGCCCATTCCCAGGGTGCGCATGCGACACTGGTTGCTGCAGTCATGCGACCAGATTTATTCAAGCAGTTGATATTGGTTGACCCGGTGGCTGTGCTGAAACGAGATGAAGTTCTGATCAGCTGGATTCCGTATTTCGTTAAGAGGTACTTTGAGCCGTTTAAGTCTGTGCGCCTTCGCCAATCTACCTGGGACAGTGTGGAACAGTATTATGAGTACCTCTCGACTCATCGGGCCTACAAACGCATTCCTCCGGATAAGCTGAGGATATTGGCTGAATACAGCTTAGAAGCGACGGACAATGGGTCGTTTCGATTTGTCTATCCGGTCGCTTGGGAGATGGCCAGTTCTGCCTTGCCACGAAGTTTGAAACAGTACTTTAAGCAAGTTACTGTTCCATACACGGTGATCATGGGTAAACCTTCCCTTTTCTCCAGTCAAAAGGTGCGAGACTCTTGGTCGAGGGTGATGAAAAGTACCATGGTTGTCAATGAGCAATATGGCCACCTGATCCCTCTGGAGGCGCCGGAGTATTGCTGCGAGCAGATTATTCACAACGTGAGGGCCCAGGGGTCCTAAAGCTTCAAAAACTTCCCCTTTTTGTACAAATAATACGTCGGCAAGAAGCATATCCCGATGTAGATGAGCGACCAAAGCAAAGACGCGAAAGCGGGGCTCATCCCGGCGCTCTTCAAGCCTTCAAAAACCAGCGAGTTGATCGAGTCGCCATCACTATTCAGTTTTGTAAAAGATAACGGAATAAGCAATAGGCTGTGCAGGGCGTAGGCGAAGATGGCGTTCTTCCCGAAGACCAATCCACTAAAGCTCCATTTCCGATACCCGAGCACATCGATCACCCACCAAAGGGAAGCCAGTGTCAACGATGCAAGACCGCTGGTGATGAGTACAAAAGAGCTGGTCCAAATGTGCTTATTGGCGGGAAAAGACAAGTCCCAAAATGCGCCAATCAACAGCATCACAAATCCGCCAAAGTAGATATGAAGCAACTTCTCTTCTGTCGTCTTTTCAGATACGATCAAATGGCCAACCAGCATCCCACTGATCGCGGTGGCAATCGCGGGGAACGTACTCCAGAAGCCTTCGGGATCCCAGGTGCCCTGGTACATCTTTCCCGGTACGATGAACTGGTCGATCCAGGCGGCGAAGTTCTGGCCGGGCTCTAGGACGCCAGTTCCTACCCCGGGGACAGGAATGAAGACCATGCTGATCCAATACAACACCAAGATCGCGCTGCCGATGTAGAATTGTTGCTTGCGGTTGGTGTTTAAAAAGAGCACGACACCTGCAAAGAAGACCAACGCAATCCGTTGTAGCACACCGACGAATCGAACGCCCCCGTCAAGATTCCCGCGGAGGTATAGTGAGAAGGTTAGGTGTAGCGCAAGGCCTAGTGCAAACAGGCGCAAGGTGCGAATGAGTACTTTTCGTATGATCTTATTCCGAGGAGCTCCTGAGGCCTTTGCTTTGGAGTAGGCCAACACCACCGAGATACCCACTACGAAGAGGAAGAAAGGGAAGATCAGATCGGCGAATGTGATACCGTGCCATTCAGCGTGTCCAAGAATAGCATATTGCTCACCCCACTTTCCCGGTACATTGACGAGGATCATGCCAGCGACTGTCCAGCCCCGGAGGGCGTCCACCGCGACAATTCGATTGGATTTGATTTCGGCCATGGCGCGCAAGATATAGAAAAGCACAAAGAGGCCCGTGTCTGTGTCGGAGGCCATGGCGCCTGCTCATAGGTCTATTTCAGTGACGGGAAGTTGATTGGGTACAAAGACGAAACATAAGCGTTCGAATTGCATTATCTTCAACGTTTCTTTGAATAAGTCTAACCTGAGAAATGAAGAGATTACTTGCCCTCATTGTACCGGTCGCATTTGTTTTATCCACTTTCGCCCAAGAGCCTGCGAACAAAAAGTCCCTTCCCGAAGGCGAGATTTTCACCTCCACCCAAAGCGTGTCTATTGGTGGTAAAACCATCACCTTAGCCACTGAGACCGGCACCGTCCAGCTAAGAGACGAGAATGACAAGCCCATTGCGCTTTTTGGTTTTACCCACTACAAGCAACAGAATACCGGGCCGGAACGGCCGATTGTCTTTGCCTTCAACGGCGGTCCGCTCTCTGCTTCCTTTTGGCTTCATTTCGGGATTTTAGGTCCGAAAAGGATCGTAATCAGTGATCCAGGTTATACGGGTCCTGCGCCCTACCAAGTGGTGAACAACGAGTTTTCGCTCCTTGACAAGGCGGACCTGGTGATGATCGATCCGATCGGAGTAGGCTTCAGTAGACCGATCGGAGACGCGCAGTGGGAGGACTTCTGGGGAGTGGATCAGGACATTCGAACCATCGGACTCTTCATCGAGCAGTTCATCATCCGGGCCAACAAGTTCAACAGTCCGAAGTACCTCTTGGGAGAAAGCTACGGTACGTTTAGAAATGCCGGACTCGTCAAACATTTGCAAGATCGTGGCATTGCTATGAATGGTGTGATCATGGTATCAGCTGTCTTTGAACTGCAACACTTGCTCTTCGGGCCGGGCGACGATATTGCCTATTTGATTCACTTCCCCACCTATGCCGCTACCGCATGGTACCATGACAAAGTCAAGGACAAAGGCGAGAGCCTCGAAGCCTTCCTGGCGGATGTAAGGAGCTTTACGGAAGATGAATATGCGCCCGCCTTGCTGAAAGGAGATCAACTGTCAGCCGCTGAGCGAGGCACCATGGCCCAGCAGCTGGCAGACCTCACCGGATTGTCGCAGGACTATTGGCTGAAAGCGGACTTGAGAGTCACCAATCAGGAGTTTTTCCAGGAACTGTTTCGTGACGAAGGGCAGACCGTGGGTCGACTGGACTCCCGATTCACGGGCGTAAATGAAGACCTACTCTCGCAATTCGCCTTCACTGATCCTCAAAGCGATGCGATTTCTCCTCCTTACATCGCTGCCTTCAAGGATTACCTATATAATGATCTGAAGGTCAGAAAAGACCTAACGTATATGACGAGCAGCGGGCTTCGGGACAACTTTCGATGGGACTGGAACCACACCGGGAATGTCCGGTGGAATGCACAAGTAGCCGTCAGCACGCTGCCAGACATGACCTCTGCGATGAAGCGCAATCCTGACCTCAAAATTCTGATCCTGAATGGCTATTATGACCTGGCCACGATCTTCTACGGCGTGGAGTACTCCATCAACCACATGGGGCTTGATCCAGAGCTGAAGAAAAACATCATCATGAAGTACTATGAGGCAGGTCACATGATGTACACCCATGGGCCGTCCATGGAGCAGTTTAAAGTGGATGTCGATGAGTTCATCGATCAAACAAAGTAGCCGGAAGATGGAAAAGGCCTACCGCAACATCGGTTTCTTGTTTCTGCTTTTTATCCCCCTGACATTTTGGGGTTTTTACTCTACCTACTTCGTGCCAGCGCCAAGGTTTGCGTCACGAATTGACCTGAGTACACATGTCCACGCGCTGACTGCTTCGTTGTGGATTGCGCTGCTCATCGCCCAGCCACTGCTGATGCGCAATAACAACTTCACTATGCATCGGACTTTGGGCAAAGTCTCCGTCGGGGTATTTGCCGCGCTGATCCTGTCCTTCATTCCCCAAATGATCAAGGAGTATGGGCGGGGCCTATTTCCGTTGAATGCGAGCTTTGATGTCGTCCTCCTGATGCTGTTCTTTGGTCTTGCGCTTCGACACAGGAGGGATGTTTCGGTACATATGCGGTACATGATTGCGATCGCTTTGATCTTCATTGGCCCAACACTCGGTCGCATTATAGGGATTACGATGGGTTGGGGTCATCTCGGTTTTTTGCAGATTCCCTATCTCATAGTGCTTTTGATTCTGATTGTTTTGACGCTATGGGACAAGCAAGAGGGAAGGAAGTTTCAACCGTACCTCGTTGCATTAATCTCATTCTCCGTCTACTTGCTGGCACTCTATGCGATTGATGTAAACTTGAGCTAGCGCCGCTGGCATAGCTCATTTTGATATGTGGGACTAAGAACACTTTACCTCCGTTGAATGCATTCATCCATTTAAGGTACATACTCGGTGCCTTGTTCGTCGTTCCCCTTTTGCCGCTGATGTACTTCCAGGGCAAACGCATCCGGGCCAGTGTGCCGAAGCTGCCGGAAGCTCAGGGAGATCGAGGGTCTTTCGGCGAAGCGTTTACCGCTGGAGATGCCGTTCAACTGGTCACAATCGGGGAAAGCACGATCGCTGGAGTCGGTGTGTCAACGCACGAAGAAGGCTTTTCTGGAACACTCGCCAAGGAGCTTTCTACGTTACTTTCTGTTCAAATTCGGTGGCGAGTCTATGCGAGGAGTGGCTATACTGCTGCCAGTGTCACGGAGAAACTCGTGCCGAAGGTTGAAGAGACGCCGGGTCTGATCGTGATTGGCCTGGGAGGAAACGATGCTTTCAAACTGCAAAGCCCTTGGGTGTGGTGTCGGGATGTTAACAAACTGATCGTCAGCCTGAGGAGTCGCTTTCCGAATCCTCCTATTATCTTTTGCAACATGCCACCGATCAAGGAGTTTCCAGCTTTTACGCCACTCATCAAGGCTACCATTGGCAACCTCGTAGAGCTGCTTGGGGAGGGGTTGGAGGATGTGGTCGTTCGTCATAACAATGTCTTCTACTTCGGGGAAGTCATCACTTTGGATGAATGGATCGAGAGAGTAGGCGTGAAAGCCGAAAGGTCAGATTTCTTCAGTGATGGCGTCCATCCCTCGAAACTGACGTATCAGACCTGGGCCAGGGAGGTGGCAGTCAAAATTAGCGGAGATGATGCACTTGTGGAGGCCCTTGGTTTATAACAGCTGATCCTGCTACCGTACATCCTGATCACTTTGAATGTTACCATTTTCTTGGGTACTATTGAGCCATACACTCAATCACAACCTGATGAAACTACTTAGTCCCGTCCTGGCCATCTTGTTGGCCTATGCTCCTTTGTATGCCCAAAACAGCTTAGGTCCATCCTTTTATGACAACATGGAATGGCGCAATATCGGCCCTGATCGTGGTGGACGATCGCTGGGGTGCAGTGGCAGTCCCGGCAGACCCAACGAATACTACTTTGGCGCCACGGGTGGAGGCCTTTGGAAAACGACGGACGGGGGCAATGACTGGTTTCCGGTCACGGATGGTAAAATCAGCTCTTCTTCAATTGGCGCAGTAGCTGTTGCAGAGACCAATCCGGACATTGTATACATCGGCGGTGGGGAGACACAGCTGCGCGGCAGCATCACGCAAGGCGATGGCGTCTATAAAACGACCGATGGGGGCAAAACCTGGCGCCACTTGGGTCTCAAAGAAACACAAGCTATCTCACGCATCAGAGTCCATCCGACCGATCCAAACATCGTCTACGTCGCCGCGCTCGGCCACCCCTATGGTGACAACGAGGAGCGAGGGGTTTTCAAATCCACAGACGGAGGCAACACCTGGAAGAAAGTGTTGTACGTAAGCCCCAGAGCCGGCGCTGCCGACCTGATCATTGACCGAAAGAACCCCAATGTACTCTATGCCTCTACCTGGCAGGTGTACCGTAAGGCTTGGAAAATGTGGGGCGGAGGCCCGGATTGCGGCCTTTGGAAGTCTGAAAATGGCGGCGACACCTGGACAGAGCTGACCAACAATCCGGGTATGCCAGAGGGACCCATTGGCAAAATAGGAGTGACTGTTTCACCGGCTAATCCCAAGCGGGTTTGGGCAGTGGTCGAAGCCAATGAAGGCGGCGTATTCCGATCAGATGATGGGGGCTGGACCTGGGAGCGCACCAACAGCGAAAGAAAGTTGAGACAGCGGGCGTTTTACTATTCAAGGATTTACGCGGACCCCTTTGATCCGGAAACAGTGTACTGCTTGAATGTGGATTTTTGGAAATCCACGGACGGCGGGAAGACCTTCGACATTGAGCTCCAGCCGCCTCATGGGGACTTCCATGACCTCTGGATCGATCCCAATAATCCCAATCGCATGATCAACTCCAATGACGGAGGAGGTACGGTCAGCGTGAACGGTGGCCAAAGCTGGACAGACCTCGATTTTTGTACCACCCAGTTTTATCATGTGATGACGACTAGTGACGTCCCGTACCATGTGGCGGGGGCGCAGCAAGACAATAGTACACTGGCTATGCCCAGTGAGGGATGGAATCACATGCAAGCACGAGGCCTGGGGGATAGCTGGGGCTACGCTGTAGGCGGGGGTGAGAGCGGTTGGATCACTCAGAGCCCTACCGATCCAGATGTCTTCTATGCCGGCAGCCAGGGGGCACTGCTGACCCGGTACAATCGTAAGACGGGGCAGATTCGGGACATCCAGGTGTATCCTCGGTTCTTCTCTGGAGAGCCCGCCAGTTCGCTGCCGGAAAGGTGGCAATGGACGTTCCCCATTATGTTCGCTCCCCAGGATCCGAGCATCATGTATACCTGTTCTCAGCACGTCTGGAAAACGACCAACGATGGACAGACTTGGGAAAAGATCAGCCCAGACCTGACCTATGCGGACCCAGAGACGTTGGGTGAAACCGGAGGTATCATTACCATGGACATGAACGGCCCGGAGATCTACGCGACGGTTTTCGCGCTGGCACCCTCTTTTCATGACGTAAATACCATCTGGGCAGGCTCCGACGACGGCAAAATCCACATCACGCAGGACGGCGGCAAGAAGTGGCGAGATATTACGCCTCCGGACCTTCCGAAATACTCTCGAGTG
>JBCCXG010000242.1:0-8385 GCA_039191945.1 Bacteroidota bacterium | reverse complement strand
GGGATCTTCCGCACGAAAGCGCTCATCAGCTGGGTCTACGCAGGCGTTGATGCCAATTACATCTGCCCGGAAATAGTAGGTTTCATCGGTTCCCGGCGGTGCAACGAATTCAAAAACAGAGGTGTCGGAGGCGACAACCTCCCAGAACCCATTTTCACCTTGCCGCTGTAGCCACTCGACGGATCCTTGATACTCCTCAGTGTTCAAGATCATGGATGATCCAGCGCACAGGGTGCTGTTCGATGGCATTGCCCCTGTACCTAATTCAGGGCTTACCACTGATGCAACGGTGAAGGGCTCACCGACCAATGTCCCACCGCACGCACTCTCGACGCTCACAAAGAAGGATCGGACTTCATTCCCGCCTGGGAAGGTATAGGGCACTTGAGCGCCATCACCAATCCACTGGGGGCCACCGTCCGTTTCAAGAAACCACCGGGGATTACCCACATGACCCTCTATCGTGAAAATCGTTGTGGTTGCAATATCACCACAGACCACGCTTCCCGAGGAAGAACTTCCTCCGGACCCGAGGCTCAAGGAATTCGCAAAATTGACGGTAACAGGACCTCTGGCAAAAGGGTAAACGGCCCCGAAACGATTGACCAGAGTAAAAGACTCGGTAGGTCCCCAATCGCTACTTATGGGTAGCCGCCAATTGTACCAACCCGTACCCGCCGCCTTGCCATTTTTATCAATGTTATCCACCAGCCTCCAAGATTGCCTACCGGAGGGGGACGTATGAAGCACCATCACCTGGGGGTAAAGAAACCACTGGGCACGAAGACCCAGGTCAGGAGAGACATAAAAGGATACGTCCAGGCTTTCGCCTTCGCATGAAGTCACGACCTCTTCCTCCCAAAACCCACAATTCTCCTCCACCGTTACTGTAAGAGGCTCACCATACACTCGAGTACCTGTACAAGGGCCCTCCTCGGCCGCGACAGAAGCCCGAAAGGAGATCGTGTAAGCCCCTGGAATGGCAATAGTACTCCATGAAGGTGTTTCCAGATTTGTCCAATCCGTCCACACTCCGTCACCTACTCGATATTGCCAGGTCAAGGCTCCTGTGTAGTCCTCAATCCCCAACTCAATCCAGCTGGAGGGTAAATTGCAGACAAAGTTGCTCGTAGAAATCAAGAAGGCATCTGTCCCAGTCGTAGGGGTTGCTTCGACAAGTACAGTAAATGGCTCACCTTGTACGGTTTCAAAACCGCAAGCTGTATTAGACACATCACAACGAAAATCTATTTGATGCGGTCCTGCTACCCAGTCCGTCAGCCAGTCGAAATGGGCGTCATTCGAAAAGAAAGTCCATGCACCTCCCTCAAGCTTGTAATACCACTCGGGTTGACCCTCGAAATCATCGATGCGAAGTGGCACCAGCACTCCAGGCACGTCGCAAAAACGGTTTCCTCCTTCCGCATATCCTCCAGATCCGAGCGCAAGGGGCTCGTCACTGAACACCTCAAAAGCGAAGGGCTCTCCGATGATCACATCACAAGGTTGCCCTGTCGGGTCCAATGCTGTCGACACCATGTCTACACGCATTTCTACGGAATAGGAGCCATCAAAAGCGAAGGTGGCCCATCGAGGGTTCGGCTCTGTCGTCCACACCCCGGACCATTCGCCACCGTCTATTCGAAACCTCCAGTGAGGGACACCTCGGAAATCATCAACGGCGAGATTTACCCATTCATCCGCACCATTGCAAAATACCTTCCCATTGCTGGCATAGCCATCAGAACCAAGGATTGCGGCCGGTTGCTCAACTTGTAAGGTTCGAATAGGTCCACCGGTAAGGTTGCCACAACCATCCAAACCGTAAGCTTGCAGGTCGAGTGTATACAGGCACTCCTGGAACTGGTTGGTATTCCAAAAAAAGGCATTTTCGGTATTCGCAAGTGAAAAAAAGCCCTGGCCGTTCACCTGCGCAAAAACCGTCTGTACCTCGGGACCCGGCACTGAAATTTCCAACACATCGCCGTTCATCACCGTGGACGGGTTTGACTGCCGATCCTGCGAAACGTTGGTGACGGCAATGGCCTGCAACACAGCAGGTGTTGGAAGCACCTCGAGGGTGGTCAGCGGTCCCCCAACCCATTCTCCACATCCATTGGGTGTCCGGGCTTGGAAACTGACGGTGTAGTTACATTCGGCAATATCCGATGTGCTCCAAAGAAAGGTATTGTCCACGTTGTTGAGCGGAAAGGCCTCCCCACCGTTTATTTGGGCAAACACCGCATTTGGACCAATGCCAGAAGTAGTGATCGTCAACTCCTGGCCTTTTACCACCGATGGGCCAGCCGGCAGCCCTGTGGTAGGGTTGGTCACCGAGATGCTCAGGGGTGTGACGGGTGGTGGCACAACAATAACCGTGGATATGATTCCCGGTCGGTCCACGCCGCAGTCATTGTTAGTGATAGGCATAAATTGTACGGTGTAGCTACATTCTGCAATTGCTCCGGTGTCCCAGGCGAGAAAGTCACTGGTATTTCCGATAGGCAGCCATGTACCTAACCCGTTAATTTGATAAAAAAGAGGCGTGGGGTTGGCACCCGTCACGTCATTGGGATTGGCTACAATTTCCAAATCTAATACGCTGCCCTTCACTACTTCCAAGCTGGATCCCACGTTGCCATTGGAGGAATCCTCAATGATCACTGCCTCAAACCCCGGCAAGACATTGATATCAAAACTTTCTGACGTATCGATCAAGGCTCCAATGCCCGTATCCGCCAAGGAGGTAAAGTAAAGGGCAAAGCGAAAAGAATGACATCCCGGTCGGGTGTAGGTCCAAACATCGGGATAGAAAAACTCATTGGGGAGAGCACTGGTGTTGGAGACAATTTGGCCCTGGCGGATCTGTACGTAGTCGAGTATTTCCGCGTTCGTCCACGATCCATTGGACAATACTTCGATCACAAAAGTGTACTTGAAGCCTCCGCTTGGTAGGGTGCTTATCTCACTGGTCCAGACATCCGCATCAATGCCAAATGTCAGGTTGGGGTTAGACGGACTGCCCAGCTCCCGTGGGCCTGGCTGGGGCAAGTTATAAGTAACCGGTATCGGCGATTGGGCAAATGGCTGTTGGATAGCTAGCACCAGTATCGCTAAAACTGGTATGAAATGGCGTTTGCAGCTCCTGCTCGGTAGCCATGATATGGTTGGATGTTTTAAAGTCACTGGTTAAGGTTTTTTAATGTATAAACGTCGTTATCAATGCTGGACGCCGAATTTGAATATTAAGCGGTAATAACTTTCTGTGTATGCGATATGAAAGTTACCACATTGCCATTACCGCGGAAAGTTCCCCTAAACATGAAGCCATGGGGCGACGCTACAACGCCCCTGGCCTGTATGCAATGTGCACTCCTTAGTGATGCTGACCACTGACTAAAGGGAACCCGCGCGTTTCGTTTTCTCAATGCTGACCAGGAGTTGCTTAGCTCCGTCCTCGATCACAAACTGAACATCCAGGTGCTGCTTGCCTTCCGAAGGGAAAGAATAAATGCGTTGAAACTCACCGGCTTGTCCGTTCATTTCCATGGTATGAGAAAAGACCAACGTTTTTTCGTCCTTCCATTCGCCCTCCTGGATCTGCTTATTTCCCCAGGAATCGAAATAACTAAATATATATCGGCCCTTACCTTCGTCCCAATAAATAAGATCATAAGCAAAGTACGTACCCATGGCACTCTTGCTGGTGTAGTCCGCCGTGATGTAGCTGTTCCCGATGCCATACTTGATGATGTCCTTTGCCTCCGTCGATACTACTTCCTGCTCTGTCCAGCCACCAGCATGGTAAGTCTCCACACATTCCCATTCACCAACCAAAAGCTCGAGTTGTTGCATCGCCTTGTCTTGCCCGATTGCATTCATAATTGAAAAGATGTAAGTAATTGATGTGATTAGAATTGATTTATTCATGTTCGTTTCCATTAGTTTCTCAAAAGAACTAATATTGATGTGAATTTGAAACAAGTTACCAAATGGTAACCAAGGAAAAACTGGTTACTAAAGAGTTACTAATGGGAAAAAAAACATACGAAAACCCTTTGGACTGTCCGGTCACACGCGCTGTCAGCTTTATCGGCGGTCGATGGAAGCCCATCATTCTGTATTCGCTGACTGGTGGGAGTCTGCGTTTTGGTCAGCTGGCGGCCTACATCCCAACGATTTCAAGAAAAATGCTCACCGAACAGCTCCGGGAGCTCGAACGCGACGGATTGGTGACACGAACGGCCTATGCAGAGATACCCCCGCGCGTGGAGTATGCCCTTTCTGAAATTGGAAAGACGGTGATTCCGGTCATGAATGTAATGTGCGAGTGGGGAAAAACAACCGCGGTCGAACTTGAGGCTTTGAAGACCTCTTGATAAGCTGTCTATCAGGTAAGGCGTTCTAAGTCGCTAGCGGGTTACTGAAACCCGTTCGACTGACTTTTAAGTAAGCAACCGATGACCGCTTTGCGTAAATCTTTAAAAATAAGTCTCTTTCGCGTCATCCAGAAGGAGGGCGCAGCCTGACTGAAGGATCTCTTTGACGCGATTAGTCGTATCCTCCGTCGAAGATTCTTGCGAATTCGCGTCTCCCACCCGCCGACATAGTCGGCCTCTGGTACTGAATGAAGGAGGGAATGATTTCGGGACTTCTAAATTGTGTCATCTCCTTTTTGTGCGTTTGGCATCCCAAATGTTAATTCTCACCCTGACGATCGTGTGATGAGGTCAATCGATCAGATATCAGACGAATGATCTTTTCGATCAATAGTCAACGCCTTCGAAATTTGTCATTCAAAAAAATCACAAAGACGATTTTCCTCCAACAATCGTTGCCGGGATCGTTACCAATTGCTAGACAGAGCATTCACGCCATGGAGCAGGATTGCCTGGCAGTATTTGAGGCACTCAAATTGCCTCGATTTATGTAGATTGAGGTCGGTCAAAGGCCGATTTTTTGATAACCCAAACACTACTTACCCCCTTGCAAATGCAAGAAGAACAGACACGCCCCGGTGTTCATCCCGGAGCACCGAAGCGCAGAGCGCACTTCGTACGACTAGTCTTACTTTCGAACGATCTCTAAGCCATGTCGGGCCTGGATAAACTCTGCATTCACACCATTACCACTAAGCCCTGGCGACTTCAAACCGCTGCGGCCAAGTATGCAGCAGCAGGAGTAGGCGGCATTTCCATTTGGCGCAATGTGTTTGAAGAAAGTGAGCCCCACAAAGTACGACAAGTGGTGGAAGATTATGGGCTTGAAGTCGTTTCGCTCGTCCGAGGTGGCTTCTTTGCCGACTCATCTGCTTCAAGGAGACTGGCAGCTATAGATGATAACCGGCAAGCCATCGAGCAGGCTGCCATTGTGAAAGCGCCAATGGTTGTATTGGTTTGCGGTGCCTCTACAGATCAGCCGTTGGAGACTTCACGGGGCCAAATAGAAGAAGGCATTGTTTCACTACTTCCACTGGCGGAGGAGTTGGGTGTCAAGCTAGCCATCGAGCCACTACACCCGATGTACGCGGACTTTCGTTCTGCCATCAACACCTTGAGACAGGCCAATGAGATGGCAGAGTCTATCAATTCGCCGTACGTAGGTATTGCGGTCGATGTCTATCACCTATGGTGGGACCCAGATTTGGAGCAGGAGATCCAGCGGTGCGGAGCAAAAGGCAACTTGCTAGCGTATCATATCTGTGACTGGAAGTCACCTACAGAAGACATGCTCAACGACCGCGGGCTCATGGGCGAGGGATGTATCAACCTCCGTCAGATTGGCCAGTGGGTCGCAGACGCGGGATTCACTGGTTTCGAAGAAGTGGAGATATTCTCCAATCGCTATTGGAAAATGGATCAGGATGAATTTCTCGAACGCATAGTCAAGGCATACAGAGCATTACATACACCCAAACAATAGAAATGGAAAAAACACATCGAGTAGGGATCATCATGAATGGCGTCACCGGACGCATGGGCACCAATCAACACTTGATCCGATCACTGCAAGCCATTCGGGACCAGGGAGGCCTGAGGATCAGCCCTACGGAATCGATCATGCCAGACCCTCTCTTGGTGGGTCGTAACGAAGTCAAGTTACAGCAGCTTGGCGAGCAAACCGGGTTTACCAACTACACCCTCAACTTGGAAGAAGCCCTCTCCAACGACGACTACGAGGTCTACTTTGATGCTCAAACCACCGGTCGCAGAGTCAAGGCCGTCAAGCAAGCGATTGAAGCGGGTAAGCACATCTACTGTGAAAAACCAGTAGCAGATGATACGAATGAGGCCTTTGATCTGGCTAAGCTCGCTGAGACCAAAGGCGTGAAAAATGGCGTCGTCCAGGATAAGTTGTGGCTTCCCGGCATGATTAAGCTTCGCCGTTTAATAGAAAGTGGATTTCTGGGAGATGTCTTATCCGTGCGTGGTGAGTTTGGCTACTGGGTCTTCGAAGGCCATAGCATTCCGTCTCAGCGGCCCTCGTGGAACTATAAGATTGAAGAAGGCGGGGGCATCATTATGGACATGTTGAGTCACTGGCATTATCTAGTTACCAACCTATTCGGCGAAATCAAGGCCATCAATTGTCTCGGGGCCATTCATGTACCAGAGCGTGTAGATGAGCAAGGAAACACCTATAAGAGCCCCGCAGAAGACGCGGCATATGCCACCTTCGAGCTGGCCAATGGCATCGTCGCTCACTTCAATTCCTCGTGGGCGGTTCGAGTACGACGGGATGACCTGCTGACGGTGCAGGTGGACGGTACCAAAGGTTCGGCGGTCGCCGGATTGAGAGACTGCTGGACCCAGCACTACAGTTCGACCCCCAAACCCGTTTGGAACCCGGACATCCCGCAGCCGATCAACTTTTTTGAGAACTGGGCGAAAGTGCCTGAGCAGGAGGTATTCGACAACGCATTTAAGATCCAATGGGAGCTTTTCTTGCGTCATTTGATTTTGGACGAGCCCTTCCCCTACTCTCTGGAGCAAGGTGCAAAAGGCGTACAACTAGCTGAGAAAGGGATCGAAAGCTGGAAAAAGAGAACTTGGATCAACTTGTAAGGTCATGGCAAGAGTCGCATTAGTCACCGGAGGTTCAAGGGGCATCGGTTTCGGGATCGCCAAGTGCCTCGCCGAAGAAGGTTTCGACCTCGCGATCAATGGCATGCGCAATGAGGAAGACGTCGATGACGTACTCGAAGAGCTCAGCAACGCTGGTATCCGGGTCATCTACTGCCAGGGCAACATTGGAGATGCCGCTGATCGACAGTCCATCATGGATAAAATCAGAGAAGAATTAGGCGCTCTGCACGTCCTGGTCAACAATGCCGGGGTCGCGCCCAAAGAACGTCTGGATGTATTGCAGACGACCCCTGACAGCTACGAGTATGTGATGGACATCAACCTAAAAGGGGCCTTCTTCCTGACTCAGGCGGCAGCCAAATGGATGCTCGAACAAAAGGAATCTGACAAAGAATACGAGGGTGCCATTATCAATGTCTCATCAATCTCCGCAACGGTCGCCT
Organism: Bacteroidota bacterium; assembly: GCA_039191945.1. Classification (GTDB taxonomy): domain Bacteria; phylum Bacteroidota; class Bacteroidia; order Cytophagales; family Cyclobacteriaceae; genus JAWPMT01. The sequence goes on along the minus strand of JBCCXG010000242.1, from coordinate 857 downwards.
CGGTCAATCGAGGAGAGTATTGCATCAGCAAAGCAGGGTTGAGCATGGTCACACAGCTCTTCGCGGTGCGGTTGGGTGCTGAGGGTATTCCGGTCTATGAGGTCCGGCCGGGTATCACCAAAACCGATATGACCTCCGGCGTCAAGGAGAAATACGACGCCTTGATCTCCGAGGGTCTTTGCCTCCAACCCCGTTGGGGCGAGCCCAAGGACGTTGGATTAGCGGTTACGGCCCTCGCGAAAGGTCAATTCCCCTACTCCACCGGCCAGGTCATTATGATTGATGGTGGATTGACAATTCCTAGACTATGAACAAAAACAAAACGCGCTGGCAGATCTGCCTGGCACTCGCCATTCTTCTTACCCTCCTCACGCTCTCTCCGGTGGTTTTGACGTTGGGCACTTATCAGCCCACGATTGGCGGCATACCTTACACGCTATGGTCGAGTATTTTGACGACTGCAGGTCTGGTGGGCCTGACCTTCTTCGGATCCAAATACTTGCTGGGGGCTGAAAATCACGAGGACCTATGATTACCTGGATGATTGTCTTGGGGATCGCCTACGTTGGCCTCCTCGTTTTCCTTTCGCTGAACTCGCGCAAGCGCAATAAAAGTACAGAGGACTATATGATGGGCGGAGGTAAAATCGGCCTGTTCATCGGTTTTATGTCTTTCTCCGCAACCCTCTTCAGCACCTTCACGCTGATGGGTATGCCAGACTTCTTCCGCAACCACGGCGTAGGTGCCTGGATCTTCCTCGCCTTCTCTGATGCCGTGATGGTATTTTTTCTGATCTACTTCAGCCTGCACCTGCGTCGGCGCGTGAAGCAATCGGGATTCACCGGCGTTGCGGGACT
>JBCCXG010000241.1:0-8386 GCA_039191945.1 Bacteroidota bacterium | reverse complement strand
TTCGTGCTGGAAACTCATCTGAATGGCGTGGCTCTTGATCGTGATGCCCCGCTCCCGCTCCAAATCCATATTATCCAACAACTGGGCCTGCATATCCCGATCTGAAACCGTCTGGGTAAACTCCAGCAAACGATCTGCAAGGGTACTCTTTCCGTGATCTATGTGGGCTATTATGCAGAAATTTCTAATCCGATCCATCAACTACGCCTCAAAACGAGGTGCAAAAATAGCACAAGCGCCTTACAAAAGACGTAACGGGCTATTGCCTGTTCTTCGAATCTATGATTATTGTGACCGGACCATCATTGACCAAGGAGACCTGCATATTGGCACCAAACTCCCCAGTCTCTACAGGCCGCTCTATCAGGTCCCCAAGCGCGTCGATGAAGGCTTCATATAATGGTATAGCCACATCCGGCTTTGCAGCCTTGATGAATGATGGGCGATTGCCCTTTTTCGTACTGGCGTGGAGGGTAAACTGACTGATCACCAATAGCTGACCCTGGACATCCTGGACGCTAAGGTTCATCTTGTCGTCTGCATCAGCGAAAATACGCATCTGGGCTACTTTTTTGGACAGCCAGTCCACGTCATCCCGACTATCTTCCTCTTCGATGCCCACGAGCAGTAGCAGTCCTTTGCTGATTTGGCCCGCCACTCTCTCTTCGATGGTGACAGCCGCCTCACTCACCCTTTGCAAAACAATGATCATGCGTGAGCCAGCCTATGCATGTCCTGCGGACGGTATTTGTCGGTCCCCTCTTTACCCTCTTGAGCAATGAGGAACATGGACTTGGCCACTTCGGCACCTTGAATCATCAACATCTTGCGGCGGGAACCGATCACAAAAAATGAAAGCAACGCACTCATGGCTTTTGATAACTCGTCTCCCCAACGCCACTCACCCTTAAAGCCCATGAGTAGAGAGTATCGAAAAATCTTCAGGGATTTCAATCCTATGCGCTGCATAGCTTCCTCCGTTTCGCCCTTGATTCGATTGAAGAGCAGGGGCGAGTTGGCATTGGCCCCGTAGGACGAAGCAAAGACGAACTGCTCGAAATTGGGCAGGTCCTTCACCGTCTGCGCTAGCAGCAATGGAAAATCGTGGTTGATCTTACGAAAGTTGTCTTTTGTACCGGCGTTTCGCAGCGTAGCACCTATCAAGCAGTACACATGATCCACATTGATACGATCTGCATACTGAGGCAACTGTTCAAAGTCTTTCAAAATCAAAACGTCGATACGATTGTCCTTGATGTTCAATTCCTTACGGGTTACGACCACAATGCGGTCGTAGTAGTCATGCTCGAGAAGGAGACGAAGCAACTCACGGCCAACGACGCCGGTAGCGCCAGCAATCAAGGCTGTCTTGTCATGCATAAATTCTGAATGTCTGGGTCTATAGCTAATGAAATTTATAAAGATTTCATCAAACGATCAGCCGCCTTTCAACATTCAGAAGTGATATTTTTTTGTTAGAGATAACCGAGTCAGGTAGGAACAAAAAACCCGTTTTTGGGTAATTCAGCAGCCTTTTGGGCTTTAGAATAGTTTTCTGGCCTCATCTTTCACAAATAGCAAAGCCGTTGTATGCATGTCAGGCTTCCGCTCAATGCTCAGATCAAAGATCTTTTTGGCCAGGGCCAAGCTTTTTTCATCGGATTCCACATTGTTCCCAGCTTCGTTGATCATAGAAAGTGTATCCTCCACAGCGCTTTTGACGTATGACCAGGCTTCGTCCGACATGTAGACCTGCTGCGAAAGGTTGTGATTGAACTCTTCTCTTACTTCGGTCAGTAAGATTTGCCGGAACTGGCCTGCCGTATACTCAGAGTTATTGAGTCTGGGAATCAGGTTATCCGGTGCCACTCTTTCCAGTAAAAGGCAGACGCGTTCGTAGGCCTGCAATCTAATGGGCATGGCCACCTCTTGGCCTTTCTGCGTCATCCGTTGGCGAATCTCCTCTAACTGATTGTTCAAAAAGGATCGCACCAAAAGGTAAGCCAAATAGAGCACTAGCGCAGCAGGTGCCAGTATCTTGGCTAAATCAATGAGTTCTTCCATCAAGAATTTTTGAAGTCATTTGAGCACTAAAGTTAGCTATTTTTGTTGCCTGCATGGTAGGGAGACTTTCTAAAGGGCTGAATAATGGAAAAGCCAATTACAATCACCGATCGAGCGGCGGAAGAAATCAAACTCATTTTTGAGCAAAAGAACATTCCACAAGACTACAAGCTCCGCATCACTGTACGGGGGGGACGCGGTTGCATGGCTGTGGCGCTGACTTTAGGGTTTGACAAAGAGCAAGCAGATGATTTATCGATGGAGATCCAATCCATACCCGTCGTGATCCATAAAAGAGAGCTCATGTATATCATAGGTAAGCAATTGGACTTCTATGATGGGTCGGACGCACGCGGCTTTCACTTTGAAGGTGCTTGAATCAGCGCAAAAATATTTACGCCAGCAGCGCTGCAAAATCATTAACAGCTCATACACTCCACGAGCTACAGGGTGACAGTCACAGTAGCCGCTCTGCACTTACCACCAATCGGCGGATTGAATTTTGACACGCCTACTGTGACGGCAAGTACATCAGGGAACTGTTTTCGTATCTCGCGCGCGATAGCCATGGCCAAGTGCTCCAAAAGATTCGACGGAATTTCCATGACCTTCCGTGTAATATCGTAGAGTACCTCGTAGTTGACCGTAAGGCCCAAATCGTCCTTCTCGGCCTCTTTTTCAAAGGGGTAGTCCACTTCTACATCAACAGTGAATTGGTTTCCCTTGTCTTTCTCGTCGGGGTATACTCCATGAAAAGCGTGAAACTCCATGGTGTCCAGCTTGATCTTTCCCATGTGGGTAGGCTCGGTTCAGGTGATTTAGAGTGAGTCGAAAAAGGATCCGCCTTGCTCCTCATCCTCCTCCCGTTGCTCCACAACGCTTGGATCTGTCATCGGAGATTTAGTCTCCCTTGGAGGGTGGGCGCCGTTTTTCAAAGGCTCGGTTTCGGAGGAAGCTTCTGGTGCTTTGGCACTGACATCATCTGCTGGTGCATCAGGCTCTTGGTCGGCGGACTTGGCAGCTATAAAGTTCTGAAGCTGCTCCGCATTGTCTTTTGCTCGAGGGTCTAGCTCCGGGATTTTGGCCGTTTTGAATGAAGGAGTTTCCAACTGCTGCTCTCTGATTCTTGCCTCTGAGTCTCTAACCATGTCTCGTACGCGCTTCATATGGTCTTCGACTTGAAATGTGGTACTCGGCTTAGTCGTCCGACCCAAGCGATCCAATACATCAGAGGCCAGGTTTTTAAGCTCCGCCACCAGATTGTCCCTCTGATTTTCCAGGCTTTGGTAATTCTTCTCCAGATCCTTCAATGCCTCCTGCATCTCTTCGATCATTTCCTTGGCTTGCAGTTCAGCTCGCTCGATGATGCCCCGGGCTTTGTTTTTTGATTCGCTGAGGATAGCCTCAGCATTCATCTGCGTTTCTTTGAGGTGGAGTTCAGCGGCTTTATTCGCTTGCTCTACCAGGTTAGCGCCCGTATCTTCCGCTGTCTTTAGCGTTTTGAATAGGGAGTTCTCTACCTCTCGCAGCTTCTCGACCTCCTTCAGGGCCTGGTCGAGTTTTATTTTGTTCTCTTTATTCTCGTCGAGTACCCGCTCCCACTCGTTGGATAGGGAGAGCAAAAAGGCACTTACCTCTTCTTTGTCATATCCCCGAAGCTTCTTTTCGAAGCTCTTCTGCCTGATTTCTATCGGCGTAATCTTCATTGGTCTTCCTTTATGTCAACCTCCCAAACTGATACCGTGCGATCATCACTGCAAGAAGCAACGATCGAATCGGTCATCCATTGTAGCTTATTGACAGATGTGCCGTGCCCGGCATGTCGTGCTTTGTCAATGACTTTCAGCAGTTTGAAGGACGAAGCATCCCAAACTTTCACCGACTTATCCATGCTACAAGTTACGAAATATTGCCCATTGGGGCTGAAGTCTATGTGATTGATAGCGTACATGTGAGCTACGATGGACTCGTACAATTCGTAGTTGTCAGTATTCCAAACTTTCAGGTGCGCATCTCGACTGCCACTCAACAAGAACTTGCCGTCAGGGCTCAAGGCCAATGCAAAAACAGAATTTTGATGGGCATCGATCTGCCACTTGACCTGAAAGTCCTTGGTGCTGAGGACTTTGATGGTATGATCACTAAATCCAATTGCCACCTCTCCCCGACTAGGAATCTCGCAAATACACCTAGCACTTTTTTCCGAAAGTCTGGACTGATGAATGTACTGCATGTCCCTAGATACAACCAGCAACTCTCCTGCCCCTGTGGCACACCAATAATGCTCACCCACAGTCTTGATATCAAAAAAGGCGGCCTTATTTTTCATTTCCAGCGATGCTAGCTCCTTTTGACTCTCGAGGTCAATCACATGCAGCCCGCTGAAATTCTCGCCAACGATCAGACTGGAGTCGCTCATTTCCATCGCATAGACGGACGATTCTACCTTGGCGACCACTTTCCCCTTGTCCTGTTCGCGCAAGTGCCACCGTACAACCATACCATCTGCTCCCGAAGAAAGGAGTACTTCATCATTGATTTGTACAATTACAAATAGGGAATCTTTGTGACCGGTCAGGGTCTGAGCTTTTCGTACGTCAACCTTCGGCATTCGGGGCATCAAAAGACGCGCAAAGTTATTACAATTGCCCCTATTACACACGCAATATCAAATGCCCTTATTGCTGACAAAAAGGATAGATCCTTCTTCTGCTTACGCCATATGGAAGATATCTGAGCCACTAGACGAACTTGGCAAGCAATACCCGAAGCGACCCGAGGGTCACTATCATCCACACAAGCTTGCTGAGTGGTTGGCTACGCGCATCCTCATACAGCACCTTTGCATGAAGTTCGGCATTGATTTTCAGGGCATTAGAAAAGACGAGTTTGGCAAACCGTTTCTTATCAACTCTACTGCGCAGATTTCGATATCCCACGCATTCCCCATCGCATCGGCCATGATTGATCTTCATGCGCCCTGCGGCATCGACGTGGAATGGCCCCGCCGTCAACTGGTGACTGTGCAAAAGAAGTTTTTGCATCGCACGGAATATAGTTACGTAAACAATGAAGTTGCCCTGTGTATCATTTGGGCAGCAAAGGAGGCCATCTATAAGCGATATGGCAAGAAAAGACTAAGCTTCAAAGAACATATAATAATACAATTACTTGAAGACCACCTGATCGCAGATATGATCACCGAGGTGGGCGCGGTCCGCGTTCCCCTCGTAATCGAACAGGTAAAGCAGTACTATCTGGTCTACTCCCGTCATTAATTTTCAAAGGTCACAAATACCCCCATTGAACGACTTTTTTGAGTCGATCATCGAAAATGGGAGGGAATTTCGCCTAATTCTTAGCTTGTTTGTATACGTCTGTTGCGTGTGACGGGTGAATCCGTCCGGTGACGAGGCTGGCAACCAAAGCATTTGACAACTGTGAGACGTCCTTTAAGACTATTAACGCTCCTCTTCCTTTCTGGCATCCAGCACCTCGCTGGCGCCCAGCAGCCACTGACCTTGCAAGGGGAAGTTAATTTGGCGCAACAACCAGAAGCAGTCTTTTACGGCATCGCGGATGCTGCAGTCACAGATCCTCATCCCGCTAACATCCGATTTCGGCCCATCAGCACCTTCGATGAGCTTTTTTCAAAGACATCTGATCAATCGCTCTGGCGCAAGCTCTCTATCCAAACCGTAGCAACTACCGACTTTATTATTGATTTTGGGAAGCACGATCTGGTAGACCTTTTTGTATATCAAGGACCAACCCGTCTCGACCATCTCAGAACAGGGTATCTTCTACACCGAGATGATCGCCAAATCGGCAGTGATAACATTATTCATCTCCACCTTGAACCCAATACTTCTTACGACCTTTACGTAAAGACCACTGGAGTCCTGAATCCCAATCAGCTTTCCTTAAAGATTCATACGCTCGATACCTGGATACTGCGCCAGCAAGGAGCCAGAATGTTCGAAATTGGATTTTTGGTTTTTCTTTTTGGGGCGATCGCTTACACGCTTTTCAAATACTTCCAAAAGCGGCTCAATGCATACCTATGCTTCGGATCGCTGATGGTAGCGACCCTCCTATTCTTTGGGTATTCCTCTGGTCTTATCCCAGAACTAGCCGTACTATCACGCCCCGAGCATGCAAGATACCTGATGACGGCGCTGCTCATTGCCCCCTTCTGCCACTATCACATGCTGCAACAAAGCGCAAAACAGCATCAAATAAACTTTGGGACACAGTTGCTGTTGAAATGGACAGCCATCGCCAATTTGGTGATGATGATTGGCTGTATCCTGGCGCTCACTGATCTGCGGCTCTATGCTGTTGTCGTAGAAATGATCCGGTATACCTTTATCGCCAATGCTGCCCTAGGATACGTTGTTGCGTTTACACTGTGGAAAGATGGTCCGGACCATCGCAAGTACTTCCTCATTGGTTCACTGACCCTGATGACCGGCCTACTGGCCGGGGCGCTCTTTTGGAGCCAAGATGCGATCCTCAACCTCTCAATTGCCATCGGCACATTACTCCATTTTCCTTTTCTGGCCTATTCTCTTGGGATGATCGGTGACTTTGCGCATGCCGAAGCCCCAAATACGTACGTGGAAGAGCTGAAAGAGAATCAACAGATGATCGAAAGGCAAAAGCAGGATCTCGCCACACAGATCGACGAGCTGTCTCAAAAGCTTGGCGGAGCGATGCAGGAAGTCGAGCACAGCGAAAAAGTAAAGGACGACTTCCTCTCCATCATGAGCCATGAGATCCGAACGCCTCTCAATGCGATCGTCGGACTCACGCATTTGATTTCTAAGGAGGAGAGCATTGGCGAGATCAAAAGGAATATCGGCACCCTCGAACGATCGGTAGACGCACTATTGGGGTTGATTGATGACGTGTTGGATTTCAACAAGATTTACACGGGTCAGCTTCAATTGGAGAACATTGATTTCGATCTACACGAAACGATCAAAAAGATTGCGAAAGGCTACAAGCGGTCTGCTGCACAGAAAAATATTCAATTCGAATTCAATTTCGACCCTCTGATCCCTATCCACGTGGGCGGTGATGCGTTTCGCCTAACTCAGGTATTGGACAACCTCCTGGGAAATGCTATCAAGTTTACTGAGGAGGGAACGATCCGACTGACGGCCAAGTACTTAAGCGGTCATCAAAGCGAAAAAGTTCGGGTGGAATTTGAGATCGAAGATTCGGGTATGGGCATCGCACCGGATGACCTGACAAAGATTTTCGATCGATTCCAGCAGGGTGATCCAGATATCTCTCGGAAGTACGGGGAGTCGGGTTTGGCACTCTCCATTGCCAAAGCACTGATCAGCATGATGGGTTGCGACTTCCAAGTGAAGAGTCATACGGGCCAGGGCTCTGTATTCTCTTTTGTCCTCGAATTCGAACGATCCGGTCCTGAGGACAAAACCACTAAGCGCATGGAGCAGATCGAAGAGGGTGTGCCCCAAGGACTCAGAATATTGGTCGTCGATGATAATGAGATGAATCGAATGATTCTCAATCAGTTCCTTAGCAAATGGGGCATCGAGGCTGATGACGCCGAAAACGGTAAGGAGGCCTTCGAAAAAATCATTAAGAACTCCTACGATCTGGTGCTGCTAGACCTCCAGATGCCCATCATGGATGGCTATGAGTTGACTAAGCTGATCCGGAGCAACGAAATGCTGCGTGACCTACCCATTATCGCCATCTCAGCAGACTCCATCTCGAATGTCTACGAAGAAGTCACTGCAGCAGGGATGAACGACTTCATCGTGAAACCTCTCAATCCGGCAGATCTGAAGCAGAAGATCGCCGTCTACAGCCACAACCTACAGATGCATAGTATCTACTCCAGGTAGGACTCCCCTATCGCCTGCAGTAAGGTCTTGACCTCATCACTTTTCTGGTATTCCCCTAGCTTCTCAAAGGACACAATCAGATTGCGCAAAAATCTTACGGCAATATCATAATGCGAACAGGGCATGAAGTACTCGTCCTTCAAAGGAAGTTGTAGGTGTTCGATGTAGTTGACAATATCATCCTTGGAGAAGATGAGTCCGCGATTGAATGTGTTGATATAGAACTGCACCTGATCGCTCTTGTAGGTAAGAATGAAGAGGTTGGGCAGGTTGACCCCGTAGATAGGTAGCCCCAACTTTTGTGATATGATCAGGTAGAGGGAGCTCAAAGAAATGGGATTGCCCCTTTTGCTCTCTAAGACGGCGTTGATCATAGAATTGGCTGGCGAATGAAAATTCTTCGTATTCGCACGAAACTTGAATCGATCAAACAACAC
>JBCCXG010000240.1:0-8392 GCA_039191945.1 Bacteroidota bacterium | reverse complement strand
CCCGGTCGTTGGACTTTACCTCGCTGGCTTCGTAGGGTTGTTTTTCCTTTTCGCCATTGTCACAGGTGTCTTGATTCACTGGCGCAATCTGCTCACAAAGTTTTACGCTTTTATCAAAAAGGGCTCGTGGAGATCCATTTGGACCAATGCACACACAGTTTTGGGGGTCATTGGCCTTCCTTTCCAACTCATCTATGCGATCACAGGAGCCTTTTTTGGGCTGCTCATCTTGATCTTATTACCGGCAGCCTTCTTGCTCTACGATGGCGACCAGGAAAAGCTCCTCAACAAGGTGAACCCAGCTGCTGCCTTGAAAGTCGATGAAGACGCACCGAATTACGACCATTTCTCTCTCAAGGAACTGGCTGAGCAAGTCAAGAACCAATACCCACACCTCGAGCTTCGCAATGTGAGCATCAGAAACTACGGAAAGGAAGATGCTCTGGCCTTTTGGAACCTGCAAGATCACGATGGGATTCTATCTGACGGCAGTTTGGTCATGCGTCTAAAAGATGGCGTTGTCCTAGAAGAATACAGCCTTCTCCCCAACCAAAGAAACTACAGCTACAGCGTGATCAACTTCATCACCAAACTTCACTTTGGAAGCTTCGGTGGATACATGATGCGCGTCATTTATTTTGTCCTGTCCATGATCACCTGCTTCATGATCATAAGTGGTATTCTGATTTGGCGGACGGCCAGAGACAACGATAAATACACTTACCAACAGCGACTTTTTCACCACCGGGTGACCAAATGGTACCTCGCCATTTGCTTGAGTCTCTTCCCCGCGTTCTGCATCCTGTTTCTGGCCAATAAGGTGGTGCCAATGGACGTGGTAGGTCGTGCAGATCAGGTCAATCAGATTTTCTTTTTGAGTTGGCTAGGATTGACCATTCTTGGCCTCTTTTGGAATAAGTATTCGCAGCAAAACCGCAACTATTTGATCATTGGTGGGGCACTCGCCCTGCTAATTCCAATCGCCAACGGCATCGCTACTGGCGGGTGGATCTGGAGTCTATGGGACGTCTACCCCTGGGTAGCCTACATCGACATGTTTTGGCTAATAGCGGGCGTGTCTTCGCTGTATTTGTCTTTTGCCGTGCTGAAAGTGAGGCCTGAGTCCGACAAGCCCGAAGTCATAGAACCCTCGGATGAAATGATGGAGAAAGAAGTCGTTTCGAAACGCGTTGTACCCAGACCAGTGCTGAAACCTCAGTTGGTAGAGTTTTCTAAAACGGACAGCAAATAGGAGGCGGCTATCTAAAATACCGGGAAATACGTCTTTTACACCTGAACTGAAGACTTTCGGACTTCTGATCGACTATTTTTTCAAAATGAATCGCCCGGCAACGGAAATTTCCCATCTATCTATTGACCAAGGGTCACAGGAAGCCACTTTTTCAACACCATACACCTACATCTGTAGCCATGAGGTTATCTAGCCTAGCGTATTACGGTATAGAGGCCGCCAAGAATCCCAGTGTACTAATTCCCTCCCAGCCGCTCTTTTTGATTTCGCATATGAGGAGCTATTCTTCCGTGCTGGTAAATATTCTGTGTTCGAATAAAGAGATCTACGGAGGGACGGAGATGTTACAGTCTTTTAAGACCTACGGTGATTTAGTTAAACTTCAGATTAAAGCGTATCAACTACAAAATAGGAAGGCCAGGATCGTCATTGATAAGATACTCAATGATCAATATCAAATACACCTCGGTTTCCTGAAGGCCTATAGACCATTGATGATTTTCACCGTGCGCGATCCAGTAGACAGCATAGCTAGCATTCTCAGCATGTATTCCAAATATACCTCAATGAGCTTTTCCAATGCAGAGGTATGTGAGTATTACATACAACGACAAATGACTCTGAGGCGCCTTTTAGAATGGTCAAGAGAAGTAGGACTGCACTCAATTAGTTTCCGTGCGGAAATGATTGTCGATAGTCCTGATTTAGTTTTGGCATCACTTTCCGACTTTCTTCATCTTGAGGAGGAGCTTACACCTACCTACAAGCTTCATCCTATGGTCGGAGTGGAAGGCAAAGGGGACCCCTCTCCAACGATACAGGAGGGGCGTATAGTCAAAAAGCCCAAGGATAAGATCTCTGTGCCTCTTGATGACGAAGTCATACGGACATTACATCAGTCCATGAATGAAACACTGGCTAGTATGCGGGCCAATTCTGAATATCTGGAGTAAGAACGATTTTTTTGATGATTGAGCCTCAGAAGATGTGCACAAAAAGGCGTCGAGTCTCGCCATTGACACACGGAATAACTAACTTGAATTCGAATTATAGAAAAATTTTTTGACAGATGGAACGCCAGGTATCGGACACTTACAACCAACTCATCGACCGAAGATTTGAGGACATTTCTAGAGTAGAAATCACGGCCCCCTCAGGACTCAATTCCGACTTTTACATGGACTTGCTCTGTGTATTTCACGAGCCCAGCAAGTTCAGTGCGGAAGATTTTTTCCAGTACTCGATAGAGCAAGTGCTACTGTACCTGCGTCAGACCCACCAGTATTATCTGTCTCGAAGCTTTGACGAAATAGATTTGGCCATCACGTCGATGACTCGCAATACGCCTGAAATGGCTCCTTTGCAGCGATCATTAGAGGAGTTCTTCTCCACTTTCAAAACCCATTTGATTGAACACATTCAAGAGGAAGAGGAGCACCTTTTCCCTTATGTCGATGCACTAGCAAAAGCGAAGGATAGCGGTCAATTTGTCTATGACCTTTCTGGGAAAGTGAAATTGATCGATTTCTTGCTCCATCACTCCGATGATATGGAAGAAGAATTGAGTTCACTGGTATCGAAGCTAGGGCATGTAGTAGAGGACCATGCTGACAGTTTCGCTTTCCGCATGCTTGTCTCTCGATTGGCGGTGCTGGAGTTGGACCTTCGCATCCATGGGCGTATTGAGGAAGAAGTACTCATGCCCCTGGCGCTGAAGCTGGAGGAGTCTGTTCTGAAAGCAGACTAAGCGACCCGTACGAACATACTCACTCCTTTTCCGAATTTTCGTTGTTCATATAGATCGTGCGATGTGGGAATGGAATGTTGATTCCTTCTTGATCAAATGCTTCTTTTATTTCCTTTAGGTACTGTCGACTGATGGCCCATTGACTGCCAGGAGAGGTCTTGAATCGAACCTTGACAACCAATGCACTCTCTCCCAACTGATCCAGGCCAGCCACCTCTACGGGTGCTTTAATCTGTTTAGTAAAATCAGGATTGCTCTGAATGGATTCGCCCACTGCTCGCATAACACGAAATACCTGGTTCAAGTCAGACTGATAATCTACGCCGATGTCCAGCACAGCCGCCGACCATTCCTTGGTCAAGTTGGAAAGCGTGTTGATCTTCCCGTTTTGGAAAACATGAAGCGTACCATTGTACCCCCTCAGTACCGTAGTGCGAAGCTCCACTTTCTCCACAGCACCACCTACCCCATTGATGGAGACCACATCGCCAACACGAATGTTGTTCTCAATCAAATTGAACAGGCCAGATACGACATCACGAACCAACTCCTGCGAGCCAAAGCCTAAAGCTAAACCGACGACTCCTACACTTGCTAGCAATGGCCCAACTTCCACACCCAAATGCGTGAGAATGGTCATCCCAAAAACGATGTATAGGGTAATGACTGCTACCTGCTGCAAGATTCCAAAAATTGTGTTGATACGTTTCTCTGCCGCTAGATCATCTTCATCAGGTACTTTGCGAATCTGGTCAAGTTGAACTTTCTTCAGGCGCCCAATAAGTAAGCGCACGAACCAGAGCGCAATGGGTAAGAGGACAAGTAGAACGACGATCGCTAGACCGTCCGACAGTACCCAGCTAAGCACCCTGGGCCACCAATTTTCTAGTAGATCAGCGAATGATTCAGGCATTAACTAAATATAGCCAATCGACGTCGGCGCTACGCAGAAAATCCAGTTCAGTAACTGGCATTTACCGATAAAAGCTCAAAAAAAGCGGCCCGTCAGGGCCGCTTCATTATTTACTTCTACTCAGAGTAAAGTCAAAGGACCTGCTCAAAATTCAGCCTGGCCTTCTTTAGGTCATCCTGGGCCAGCTGCGCCAACAGTACATTGTATAGGCTTTGGAAGTACGCATTCGATCCCTTTTGCTCATCGACCCATCGCACAAGGGTCGAGGTAAAAGCTTCCAATCCCATCAACTGACTCAGCTCGTACATGGCGACGGTTCCCTTATTGGCTTCGAGGTACTCCACGCCATCTGCTTGAATGAGTGGTGGCTCCGTGTTGGGCTCGTTGCCACGTTCTTTGCTGTAAAAGTTGTTTTTCTTTTCTAGTAGTCCGGCAACCGCCTCTTCACCGTGTAAACTTCCTACGACATGCATTGCCAATGCCTGCGGAAGTGCTTTGGTCAACATCTCCGCCCCTTGGACATTTCCTAACTGTAGGTTGTGGGAGATCCAATGACTCATCATCTGCGAGGCAATGGAAAATGTGATATAGGCTTGCTGCGGAAGACCTGAAGCCTCCGTGTACCACCCTTCCTTCTCAGAGATAGCGATGGCATTGGTAAAAGCATAGTGATCTTCTTGATAGAAGGGGATCTCCATGATCCGTAGCTCTTCAAAAGGGTAGGCGCCTAGTTCGCTGCCAATGAATTGATGCGATGCTGCCACAGCGCTTTGGAAGCGTTCAATATTGAAAGGATGTTCCGGCTTAAAGAAAAACTGGCTTTGTAATCCATCTATGTCAAAGGACTGCTGCTCGTATTGTGCAGAGCCAAAATACCAATCGTAAGGAGCTCGCTCTGTGACGGCATATTCGTACGAATTTCTTCCGTTAGCGCTAGCAGATCCCACCAACTTCCCGGGAGCAATGGCGATCTGGTCCTCTGAAGTCGTGATCATTATATGCCCCTCAAGATGTGTGGCGTACCACGTGAAAAAATCTTCCGATAGCGCGACATCGTCTTGAGCCTCGGCCATTCGCGCACCGATCTTCGCAAGCCCATGATCCTCCCGATCCCGGTTTTGATCCAACTCACGGTCCGCATCATAACCAATACCCGGCAGAATATCCTTGGCACTCATGAAGGTACCATTGAAGGTGAGATCTGGTTGCGGCGACTCGCCACTTTGAGTAAACCCAGTGTATTGTTTTTGTGCAGAGATAAACAAGGTCCCTGATGCTGCTGTATCTATCGCGATCGCCAGGGCCATTTGACCTAAGTCCGCATCCAGCCAGGCAATGGCAACGGATTCGGCGTTCCATTGGATGGCCTCAAACACTACAAAATCTTCGAAGTGGAGGTAGAGGGTGTCTACCGGACGGCTCGTCTGATTCGTCAGCTCCATACTGGCCGTGTAAATGGCCTTACGATCCTCAGGATATAGATCGAGATTGACATCCAAATGGGTAAGCTTGGGCTGAAGTTTGGACTCGAGCCATTTGTATTTCTTCTCGTAGTTCGCATCGACGACCTTTTCCTGCGCCTCCGTTTCAAAATTGCCTTTATCGTTGACTTGTTGGGTGATGAAGGACAGCAAAAAGAAGAAGGCAACGAAGCTCAGTACCACAACGCCTTTGCCAGAGAGGTTCAACTGGTTGGTTTGGAAAGTCAATTTCCTCATGAAATTGAGTGAGCTGCCCCTTCGCCAAAAATGGATGCCCAATAAAACCAAGGCGACGGTAAAGGCGGTCCACATCAGGAAAAACCAAAACGAGGAGATGGTCCAAATTCCGTACCCATTCATCTCTGAAAAGTCCTCTACTCCCGGTACTAAACCAAATCCAAATCGCACCTCTTCCATGATGCCTTGGTCGAAGCTGATGATATTGAAAAGATAGTATCCGACACATAGGACATGTGTCAGGAAACGATTGCCTGTCAACCCAGCCACAAAGAAGACCAGGGCGATGTGCATCACAAATGTGAGCCAGCCCCATTTGTAGCCCAACAAGTCGTCCGCATATCTGATCATGTCGATCTGAGCCCACCCGCCAGTGACCAATTGAGCGAGAATGCCACATCCCATGATGACCAGCGCCATGATCAACGAGATACCACACATGGCCACAAACTTGGAAAACTGCGTGACCCAAACCGGAACCGGTAGGGCATCGGTGATTTGCCAGATGTTGGATACTTTATCTTTGAAGAACAGCTCTCCCGCCCAGATCATCAGGATAATGATGATGAAAAACCCAGTAGGTAATCGCACATAGGTCATGGTCGAGGTCAGCGGGTGGGTTGGCCCCAGATAATAGGTCGCATTCCACAAGATGTTTTGCAGGAAGAACATCAGGGCGAAAATGCCAATGATAATCTTGAAGTTGACGGGTCGCACCACGTTTTTGAATTCCAGAACCGCCAATCGCCAGAACTTACGGATGAACTCCATCGAGGTGAAATTCAGCTGAACCGAAGGGATACTTAGTTTGAACCCTTTGGTGGAGGTGTCCTCGATGAGTTTTACTTTCTTCCGGCTATCTACCGCGATAAACTGCTTGAAAGAAAACTTCCTGTAAGCCAAAAAGAAGAGCATCAAAGTGCCACCCAGCCAAAACAGCCGATTGAGGTAGAAAGTCGAAGTGAGTGATAGATAGGAAGTGTTCTTCAATGTTGCAGGCAGCGCATCCATCTGAACCGAGGTATACACATACGTGAATGGATCGATCATTTCATAGATGAACATGTTGGAGGCATTGCTGCTACTTGCCTCTCCAACCAGGAAGAACATCACAAAAGCAAAGATGCTGAGATATCCAGCGGCCATCTTTTTGAAGAAGACTAGCATGGAAAAACAGATCATGGTCAACATGAACAGGTTGACTACGGTCAAAAGGAAGAATCCGTGAAACATTTGTCCCCACGGCATAGGTCCGAACTTTTCAGGCCCTCCGATCCCACTGTAGGGTGTCAGTAGCATGCCAACGAAAATCCCAGTGCCAATGATCACGTTGATTAGAAAAGCCGAGAAGAAACGGCCGAGGAAGAACTTCTTTTCGTCCATCGGTAGCGTGTACATAAACCCGGCTGATTTATACTGTATGTCCTTGTAGAGCAGCGTACCCGTAATAATCGCAATCACGATGATCAGTAGCATGCCACCCCCAGCGAAGTTTTTGTAGAAAAGTGCTGCTCCGTTCATCAAGGTGCTGTCGTTCACGTAGTACTCATAGCTACCCTGTGTGTACCAAATCCCCTGGAATACGAGCATCAGGAAAAAGAGTAGGGTGATCGGCTGTTTGAACCGAGCCCGGAGTTCGAATTGTAAGATTTTCGAGATCATGTCTTTTGTATTTAGTGGAGTGGCTACGAGCTTATTAGCCTCAGAGCTGCGAGCCCCTCTCATCAATTATTGAGTTTCTTTAGAAATGAAGTAAGCATTTTCTGCTCCTCAGTTAGTAGTTCCAGGGCTTCCTCCGCCAGTTTCGAGCCATCAGGAAAGACTTCTTTCGCGATGAGCAGTTGTGTCTCTAGCTCAAAGGATGAACCATGCGCGATTTCTATAAATCGATAATAATCCCTTTCACTTCTCCTACTGCTTCGCTCAGCTATGTTGGAAGGTATGGAAACCGCACTACGAGTCATCTGACTGATTAATCCGTACTTCTCTTCTTTGGGCAACTGCTTAGCCAAGTCGTAAACCTTTGAAACAAGTTGCATTCCGGTCTGCCAAATTTTGAGCTGTTTGAAGTTCTTCATAGCGAATCAATTCCAATAGACGGTGGATCCAATGCAGCTAGAAGCTTGCGGCTGATAGCTGGTGAATTGCTACCCTGCCGCCATCTGCTTGCTTCGCTCTTCCTTTTGGGATTCGGCCGCACTCTGATGCTTCAACACATTGAAATAAGCATCCTCCAGGTTTGGTGTCTTGGCCTCAAATAATGGATCGGGCTGTTGATCTGCGACAACGGTGATCAAGAGTTTGCCCAAATGGAACCGGTTCGAGATGACGTTATAGTCATTCTCGTATTGATCGAGCTCATCCCTTTCGATCTCCTTTTCCCATAGCTTACCGTCAAGGGCCGAGGCGACATCAGAGGGCGTACCCGTGAGCATCACCTCCCCCTCACCAATGATTGCCATCTGGTTGCACAGCGTACTGACATCCTCCACAATGTGCGTCGACAAGATCACGATCGTATTTTCACCAATCTCTGCCAACAGGTTGTAAAACCGATTACGCTCCATGGGGTCAAGGCCGGCCGTAGGCTCATCCACGATGATCAGCTTCGGATCACCCATCAGGGCCTGTGCGATACCAAATCGCTGCTTCATTCCACCGGAGTATCCCCCCAATTTTTTATTGCGCGCATCCCATAGATTAACTCTTTTTAGCAACGCCTCCACCTGCGCCTTTCGCTCCTTAGGATGGGTGATGCCCTT
>JBCCXG010000239.1:0-8393 GCA_039191945.1 Bacteroidota bacterium | reverse complement strand
TCGAATGGTTCAGTTGCAAGAGATTTGAGCTTTGCCATGCAGCGAGAATCAACTCATCAACCGAGTGAGGGCCAGTGGGTGGGAGCGCCAGACCCGCCAGCGCCGGTCTGGTAAGAGGCTTGCCCTGTGGAGTCAGGCTGCGACCCGTGGAATCGGAGCCGGGTCGTTACATGGAGCTGGACCAAACAAATCAAAACCTATTCCGCAGGGCATGTGCGGCTGGGCGCCCCAAAGACGTCAACCTACCAAATCACCACTCTTGATTCGGCAATCTTTCACGCGCCTATTGAGCGAGAGCTTCCACCAGGGACCTCGGGTCACAATCAGCCGGAGCTGCACACCGGAGTTGCGCCACACGCGACCGACGAACCCGATGCTATTGGGCAGCTTCCTCGCTTGTATGACGTACTCAAATCGCATGCGCTGGGTCTCTCGTATCATGCAGGGATTGCCGTAGAGTAGACCGTCGCCTTTGTTTTTGACAATGAGCGCTATGTTCTTTTCCTTGGGGCGGTTCTTGCGTTTGTTGAAATCCTTCTTCCGATCGAGATTTTCTGAGGGAATAAAGTCCTCCACTGGCCGCTCCTTGCGCTGACCGAAAACTTGAAGACTGCAAAAGATCATGCACACCAGGAAGAAGATATGTGCCTTGGAGATGCTCAAATTCAATACCCCGTTTGAGGCCCGAAGATAAGAGGTTCTGATCATTAGCGGAGCGTTTGCCGGTTGAGCAAGCAGAAAACTTTTTCCGGTTGACGTTCGATCTGGCAGTTAGCCTCCACAAAAATGATTTTCATACTACTTTTCTCATTGCACTGACCAAAATACTTATGGCTGTCGTCGCAAATAGTACATCGCATCATCTGGGTTTGAATACCTTTGATGCCCGATAGATCTGACATTATTGTAATTCCTTCATGATCAAATCCATCATCAGCGTAGCGCTCCGCAAAATACCGAGAAAATACCTGCAGCTCTTCAGCCACGTGGTCCTACGCATACTGGCCGTCTTCTACCGTGGAAACAACGTCGAATGCCCCGTATGTGGTAAAAAATTTCGAAAGTTTCTTCCGTACGGACGCGTATCTCGTGACAATGCACTCTGTCCCAACTGCCTCTCACTAGAGCGACACCGACTTTTATGGCTCTACCTGAAGTCTGACACCAACTTTTTCACTGCACCACTAAAAATGCTCCACGTGGCGCCCGAACTATGCTACATGGATCGATTTGAAGCCCTCGAGTCGCTCGACTATACAACAGCAGACATTGAGTCCCCTCTGGCGAAAGTGAAGATGGACATCCACGAGATCCCTTTCGAAGACAATACATTCGACGTGATCTTTTGTAACCATGTACTAGAACACGTCGACGACGATATCCAAGCGATGCGAGAGATGAAGCGGGTGCTCAAGCCCGGAGGCTGGGCGATCCTGCAGATCCCTCTTTTCCACCCACTGCCAGAAGCCACTTATGAGGATCACTCGATCACTGATCCGAAAGAGAGAGAGAAGGCCTTTGGTCAAGACGATCACGTCAGACTCTATGGACAAGACTATCCAAAACGGATTCAGTCGGCAGGATTGTCGGTTAAAGAAATTGATACGTCGGCACAGCTTGGTTTCGAAAAATCCAGGCGCTTTGCACTGCCAAAAGATGAGGTCATTTACCGAGCGGAAAAGGTCGGATAGGTCAGTATAGTTCCGTGTATTTTGTGTTAGGATCAATACCTCGGAGTTTGCGGATGTATTCATAAACCAACCCGTAGCCGTAGCCGGTGAGTTGCATGCAAGCAGTGATCGGGGTCAATAGAGCCACTGAGATGGACTTCGTAACAATCACTGCTTCCAACAGAATCAGAGTGAAATAAGCGAGGTAGGCAACAAGTAGCAGCCAACCTATGGTTGGCATTGTGATGAGAAAGAGCACGGTGAGCAGCATCCCTGCAGTGAATACCGTGGGAAAGAGATGAATCAAGCTGATCTGCTCAGGATGGAAGCGGGTCAAGTTGATGCGGGCGCGGCCAAAATACCTCAGCTGCTTGTAAAACTTACGCAAATCCAGCCTTCGCTTGTGGTAGACAAAAGCATTTGGGATCAACGCCGTCCGGAAGCCCGACTTGAGGAGTCGCGTACTGAACTCAAGGTCCTCCCCCATAAAAGGGATGATGTACCCTTTTGTCTTTTCGAAGGCCTTCCGGGAAATGCCCATGTTGAAACTTCGTGGATGGTACTTCCCCACATGTTGCTTACGGCCCCGGATCCCTCCGGTGGTGAAGAAAGAGGTCATCGTGTGATTGATGGCCTTTTGCACAGTGGTGAATGATGGATGAGCAGCGTCCGGCCCTCCGTAAGCATCTACCCCGTGTTCCAACAGGAAGGACTCCACCACGTGAAAGTACTCCGGCGGAACAATGCAATCGGAGTCGAAGACGACAAAATAGTCCCCGGAGGCTCGCTCATAGCCAGCATTGCGTGCAAATCCCTGTCCCCCATTTTCCTTCTCATGATACACGATATTGAGCTGATCGGCATATTCGGCTACGACTCCTTTGGACGAGAGCGTCGAGCCATCCTCGACAATCACTACCTCATCGGGGACCCGCTCCTGATCGGCCAAAGACTGCAGTAGTTCTTTGAGTTCGTCAGGTCGGTTAAAAACGGGTATGACGACAGAAAATCTTAGGCTCATGGCACATCCGCCTCCTGGGGGGCGTCGGTGGTCTCCGCAATCGGCGCGTCATGCCTCGAAGGATTTACCCTCAGAATGAGCTCCGCCAGGAAGCCCGCCAAAAAGAGCTGCGTACCTATGATCAGTGCGACGAGCGCCAGGAAAAACAGCGGCTGGTCCACCACGTCACGCACCGACATCTCGTTGTAAAGCCGGTAGATCTTATCACCGATCACGTAAATGGTGATGAAGAGCCCTACAACAAAAGAAAGAGAGCCCAACAGGCCGAAGAAGTGCATCGGCTTACGCTTGAACCGGGTAACAAACACTACCGAAATCAAATCGAGGAAACCGTTGAGGTAGCGCTCCAAACCAAACTTGGTGACGCCAAACTTCCTGGCTCGGTGCTCCACAACCCTTTCCCCGATACGGCCGTATCCATTCCACTTCGCTAGTAGCGGAATGTAGCGATGCATCTCACCATAGAGTCGGATCGACTTGACTACGTCATTGCGATAAGCCTTGAGGCCGCAGTTGAAGTCGTGCAATTTGATCCCGGAGACGATGCTGGTCACCTTGTTAAAAAACTTGCTCGGCAGTGTCTTCTCCAGTGGATCGTGCCGCTTCTTTTTCCAGCCGGACACCAAATCAAAATCTTGCTCCAAGACCATTGCCCGCAGTCCGGGGATCTCATCCGGGCTGTCTTGCAGATCAGCATCCATCGTGATTACCACCTCACCCCGGGCCATCTGGAATCCCGTCTGCAACGCCTCCGATTTACCTTGATTGCCCGGGAAGCGTACCCCTCGAACCCGGTGATCAGCCTTGGACAACCCTGAGATTACCTCCCAGGAACGGTCCCGGCTGCCATCGTCCACCATGATGATTTCAGCAGAAAGATTATGCTCTTCCAAGACCGAAACGATCCACCGGTGAAGCTCAGGTAGCGACTCGTCTTCGTTATAAACGGGGATTACGACAGATATATCCAGATGCAAGGC
This sequence comes from Bacteroidota bacterium, assembly GCA_039191945.1. Taxonomy (GTDB): domain Bacteria; phylum Bacteroidota; class Bacteroidia; order Cytophagales; family Cyclobacteriaceae; genus JAWPMT01. The sequence goes on along the minus strand of JBCCXG010000239.1, from coordinate 4,722 downwards.
GGTTGATGTTCAGCTCAAAGATATTAAATCGGCTCCGGCCGAGCTTTTTTTGCGATCGCACTCAAAATAAGTACTGCAATGAGTGAGAAAATCAGTCCGAGCACAATGGCCATGATGGTGATAGCACCAGGTGTCATAAACATCTCAGAAATACCCATGGCCGTATCTATTTCCCGGTCACTCATGCCTTGCTCTTCCAACTGCATGATTTGTGCTTCTTTCATCCTTTGGATCTCGTCAGGATTGATGACTGTGAAGAACAAATAGGTGAAAGGCACCGTCACCGCCAGGTAGGTCAGAGCCATGTTCATCCCGATCTTGAAGCCCTCTCCGAAGTCCATGAAACCGTCGCCTTGCTGCTTGTAATCTCGATAGGCAAGGATCACAAATGCACAAAAAATGACCAGTTGGACAAGGCCTGAAACCGTACTCATGGTCTGATCTGTACGATCGATGACAAAAGAGGCTGCGATAGCAATCACTGCATAAATCAGCGCATACTTCAATCCGATGCGCCACTTTGAGGGGAGAGTTACTTCTTCTAGCATGTTAATCTTGTTTAGGTTTCTTTCTTAAAATTAGTGCTACGATCGGGGTGGGTATTACAGCCGCAAACAGTTTTTTTATTACCGCATCTCTTATCAAGTCCCAATTGGTCGTTGCGTTCACCACCTCGATGGCTTTGTCAAACTCCTCCTGACTCCATTTTTCAACAAACAAATCCCGGTTACTCTCATAATAGCTCAAGACACTCGACTGGTGGAAGGCCAGGAACTCTCCATCCGCCGTCAGGTAGATAGACAGGACTACGCCATAAGCGAAGATCGCAATCGTATATACAAAAAAACCAATGGTCATCCCTTGCCAAAAGTGCAGAAAGCCCCGATAGGCGTAGATTTTAAACTCTTTCGCCGCAAACCAGACAAACACGGCAAACAACACAATATCAACCAGAAAAAGGTTGCGATCCAAAAATGGATTAGTACCTCTTAAATAGTTGAAAGCAAAAATACCTATCAAAAAAAGCGCACAAAATAAACCGTATTTCCAAGCCCGCTGGATCATAAGTATTCTGGTAAATAGACATTGGAGCCGTTCACAATACCCGCAACTCGGCCTGTCAATTCTTTGCCGAAAAGCGGGCTATTTCTTGACTTGGATAGGTTGGTTTGCTCATCGTAGGTCCACACCGCCTGCTCGTCTAGCACCGCGATTTTTGCCGAGGCCCCTTGCTCTATTACCGCTGGCTCGATTCCCAGGATCCGTCGCGGCGCGTTGCCGACCTTGTCCATCAAGAGTTCCAGGTCGACCACTCCTGATAGCTGCTGCAAGGCACTGTACACGGTCTGCAAAGCCGTGGCGCCAAACTCAGCCAGATCATACTCCAGGTCCTTTTCCTCGACATCCCGAGGGAAGTGGTGGGCCGAGATCGCATCGATTACGCCTCCCTTGAGTCCTCCCAGCAGCGCTTCACGGTCGCGATCTTGTCGCAGCGGCGGCAAGACCTTGTAGGAAGTGTCAAACGGCGGAGCATCCTGATCGGCAAAAAGCAAATTGTACAAAGGCACATCACAAGTGATGCGCAAACCCTCCTCTTTGGCCTCCCGGACGAGCTGCACTGATTCCGCGGTGGATAGACCCGTCACATGCATCCGCCCCCCACCGTACCGAAGGAGTTCGAGGTCGCGGCGCAGGGTCACGGTCTCTGCTACGGATGGGATCCCCTTGAGGCCCAAGGAGGTGCTTACCGGACCCTCATGCATCTGGCCAAACTGCGAAAGCTCCTTGTCCAAAGGACGGGTCACCACCATGCCGTCGAATCGCTGGGTATACTGCAGTGCCTTGAGGAGCAGCTCAGCATTCCATGCTGGGGTCGTGCCATCCGAAAAGTACACCGCACCCGCATGCCACATGTCGTAGAGCTCCGCAATCCGCTCGCCCTTCGCCTCTACGCTCAGCGCACCTACAGCATGCAAGGAGACCGGTACGATGGCTTCTTTTGACTTGATGTATTGGATGTCTGCTTTGGAGTCTACCACCGGCGAGGTATTGGGCAGTACGCACACATCAGTAAACCCTCCGGCTGCAGCCGCCAGTGCACCAGATGTCAGGTCCTCGCGGTATTCGAAGCCGGGATCGCTAAAGTCGGTAAACAATTCACACCATCCCTCAGTGATCAGTTTCCCCGTTAGAGGCACTACGGTCGAAGTGCCGTGATCTAGCTGACTACCTATTTCCTTGATGAGTCCATCGACAATACGGACGTCAAAGGACTGAGCGCGATCACTTAGTCGGGACACATTCTGCAGCAGGATATTGTTGATCCTTACCACGCCGAGCGACTAACTTTTTTGGTGAGCAATGCGGACAAGTATAACTTCTAACAACGCGAAGACTAACGCCAAAATTAAGGCATATTTCCAATATGGGGTGTCTTCATTGTAGTCCGAAAAGACACTGGCTACGTTCTGTGACTCCTGGTTCGAGAGCAGGCTCACCTCTGGATATTGCTGCGCCATTTCTTCGAGCTCTTGAAAGGTGTAGGCCGATAGATCAGATTCTAATTTTGAGGGGTTGAAGGCCAAAGTCGTGATCGTATCGCTCCCTTGAGATACCGCATAAAAACCTCCCGCAAAGCCCTCGGGTGGCATCTCTAGTACCAGTCGATCCTGCGTGTAGTAGTGATTGGGGATGAACTGGCTGACATCATTTTCTAAAATCACACTTTCGCTGGTCCAAGGGCGGCGCGAGGTGATGGTGATCAACCGGTCATCGGCGGTGTAGGCTCTCACGCCAATCGCTTGGGCACTGAGCTGGGCGATCTTGTACATCATGGGAACAAACAAGGAGTGCTCCGGTAGGTTGGTAAAGCTCCGGTCTATGGGACTGCCAAAGAGATAGGTATTGGCTCCTAAGTCAAAGGCCGTTAAATAGGGAACGCCAAACTCGTTGACGAGGAGTGAGTTGACAGAAGATCGATAACTCACCACTGACCTGACCTTGGGCATGGCCACATTCCTGCTGTCGACGTCGATGAGCCCCTGAAAAAAGGGGTGCTCGAGGTTGCGCAGTTCGAGATTCCGAAGCGCCGAGTCTGACGCCAGCGATACCTGCTGCTGAAAGAGACGAGATAGCGAAGAAGGGTCCGTAATCGTTGAGGATGGAATCATCACCAGGTCTCCAAGTTCGCTAAGCCGCCCGCGCAGCCAGTTGGGTACTTCGCTCACCTCCTCCAGTAAGATCAAGTCGTATTGTGTCAGCTGCGAAAAATCAATGGCATTTGGATCGTACACATCGGCATCAAACAGTGCTTCGTTGCCATACACCGTAGGTAGGTAAGATTGCTGCTTGGGCGTAATGATCGCAATACGAATAGCTTGCGACTGCTCTATCGCCAAAGAAAAGTCATTATCAAAAGTGACCGGGAAGTCCTCAAAGGACAGCATCAACCGATTGCTGATCAGCTCTTGCGGATCGATTTCGAAGTTCACTTCTATAGAAGCACCGGGTAAGATCTGCACCGCTTGAGATCCCAAGAGTTTATCCCCATTGAGCAGGCGCACGTTCAGATCTTTTACATCTCCACGTCCCGAGTATTTGACGTCAAAAGTCAAAGTATTTTTCTCACCCAAGTTGACAAATGGATTGAATAAATAGACGGAATCTACGTGCACATTTCCCGCCACTCCACCATCTACCAAACCCAGAAAAAGCTCCCCCGTGACCTCCGCCCAGTCCACTGCGTCCAGCTCCCCAAACGTGGACCGTTGAAAGTCCGAAAACAGGATCCTATTGACTTCAGTCACCTCATACTGATTGAGCCGATCAAGGATAGCACCCGCACTCCGGCTCCTTGCACTAAAACCGATTTCTGTCAGGTAATCAAGCGTTTCGTTCTTCGATTTGAAGTGATTGGAAAACGGTTCAAAGTCGTTGGTCAGGATCACAAACTGGTGGTCCAGTGACTGCCGTCGCACGTAGGCATTCACACTGGTCAGTATCTCATCCAGACCGGTGATCCCAGGACTCACCTCCCCCGAGAGGCTGTAGCTATTGTCAATGTACAGGATGGACTTACTGCGTAGGATCTTCTCAGAGGGGAGCGAAGGCAAGAGAAACGCCAGGATGAGGAAGGCAAAAAACAGCAGGCGGCACGCCAAAATCAGTAAATGACGAAGTCTGCTTCTCGATTTGGTCTCGTCCCGGACGAGATTGATCAGGGAAACATTGGAAAAATATATCTTCTTCGTACGCCGAAAAACAAAAAGGTGGATGATGATCGGTACGCTAAGTGCCAATAAACCCCACCAAAAAAACGGACTCGCAAATATCATTCACTACTGGACTTCAATCCGACAACGATATTAGCCGTTTCGTGTTGCTTATGCTAGTGTGAGTGATATTTTTTGAAGGAAGGTCGGAGGCAAGCGCGAATCTTTACATGCACGTCTTCCGTCGGATTTTGGGGGCGCACTGCCCTTCGCACCCGCCATCTCACTACCTCACGCGGCCGGACTGAGCCTGCAGCCCCGCGGCCCGGCGCTGCGATCTTGCCTTGTCTCAGCCTTCGGCCATTTCCTGTGGGCACTATTGCAACCTTAGATGCGCCAAAGCTGTCACATAGGCATTTGGTCAAAAACTCAATTTTTATGAAGCGGCTCTTCTTACTCTATTTATCCATCGTCTGCCTATTCGTCCCGGTCGCCGAGACTTATGCCCAAG
>JBCCXG010000238.1:0-8421 GCA_039191945.1 Bacteroidota bacterium | reverse complement strand
GTATGATCGTACATATCACTGACCTAAAGCAGCTTTGGAGCAAAAACAATCAACAAGGGTGGATTGACGCCGGGGACAATGCGGACGAATCAGGTATAGAGAAGTGGGGGGTAATTTGCGACAATCCCGGTAAGGTGCTCACCATCCGCCATGTGGTATCCGGTGGCAGACAGCGGCAAAGAAACTACAAGTCTTTTGTAACCGATAGCGCCTCCGCTTGTCTCGAATGGATCGGTTTGCCCAATGATGCCTTAGGAGTTTCACCATCCACCGTCCCAAATTCCCCCTATTGATCAGATGTCCAAATCGCAGCTCGATATCTTAGGCAAGCACTTTCCTGTCATAGTCATTGGCGGTGGCCAGGCCGGTTTGTCCGTTAGTTATTGTTTACGGGCCAAAAAGATTGATCATATCATTTTTGATAGAGGTAACGTAGCAGATTCCTGGAAGAGTAGATGGGATAACTTTACACTGGTCACCCCCAACTGGCAATGTGAGCTTCCGGGATACAAGTATCAAGGCGACGATCCTGATGGGTTCATGTGCCGGGAACAGGTCGTGGATTTCGTGTCCAAGTACGCAGCTTCCTTTGACCCTCCGCTGCAGTCCAATGTAGAGGTCAAATCTCTTGAAAAAACAGCCACGCATTTCGATGTCGAGACGACGGTAGGACCATTTACTGCGGACGTTGTAGTGATTGCCACGGGAGCCTACAATATTCCAGTCATACCCGCAATAGTCGATCAGTTTGAGCCGGATGTCCAACATTTTCATTCCTCAGACTACCGAAACGCTGGCGATCTCCCCCCTGGTGAGGTCATGGTGGTCGGGAGTGGTCAATCCGGATGCCAGATTGCTGAAGACTTGCACCTCGAGGGTCGAAAGGTGCATTTGTGTGTCGGCGATGCTCCTAGGTCACCCCGTAGGTATCGTGGCAAGGATGTAGTGGCCTGGTTAGATGCCATGAACTATTATGATCAATCCATCGACAGTTTTCCTGATCCTGTGGCCACGCGAAACAAGGTGAATCACTACGTGACGGGTCGAGATGGCGGAAGAGAGATTGACCTGAGAGCCTTTGCTCAGGAGGGCATGCAACTCTATGGCCGATTGGCCAGCGCTGAAGGCAACAAGGCGTTCTTTTCCGACAACCTGAAACAGGATCTCGATAGGGCGGACCAGGCCGCTCAGGGTATCAAGGATCGCATCGACCAGTACATCCAAAAGGAAGGCCTGTCGGTACCCACCGAGCCTAAGTATCAACCGGTTTGGGAGCCCCAAGAAGCTATCCAATCCATTGACCTAAAGCAGAAAAATATAACATCTATCATTTGGTGCATCGGGTACCGAGCCGACTATTCCTGGATCGATCTACCAATTTTGGATTCGACAGGCTACCCCATGCACACCAGAGGCGTCTCGACTTGCTCGGGTGTGTACTTCATTGGACTACCCTGGATGTATACCTGGGGCTCAGGCAGATTTAGTGGCCTGACGCAAGATGCCCAGTTCGTGACCGACAGAATTGAGGAGCAGGTGGCAGTGAATTGTTGACTTACTGCGGTGCCCTGCTTACGAAAAGAGTAAAAAGTGTAAAGATTAAATAAATAGCGTTATGCCAAAAGTTGATAAAGCCCCACACAAGAGCGGAGACTTTTTTGTGGACTACGAAGAGAAGGTATTTGAGGACGTACAAGCCAAAGAAGGCGAAAAGGCCTTGATCACCTTTCATACCGTTGCTTTCGAAGGTTCTATTGGATTAGTGAATATTCTCAGTGCCACGAGACTGCTCCGAAAAGGGTTCGATACTTCCATTTTGCTATACGGACCTGGTGTTACCTTGGGTATCCAGAGAGGATTTCCCACATTGGGTGATGAAGCATTTCCTGGACATCAGGTGTATGCTGAGCGTCTGACGAAGTTCATGGATGAGGGGGGTAAAGTATTCGCTTGCCGATTTGGGTTGCAGGCCCTATACGGTCACGGAGAACCGGCCCTTTTGCCCGGGATCACTCCGATTGCCCCTCAGGATGTGTTGGACTGCATTCTGACGCATCGAAGGGACAACGCCTTTATCATGGATACCTGGACTTTGTAACTTGATGTTTGTCAAGGAACGGGTCAGAGCCGCTGCTGTACAGATCAGTCCAGTAATTGGCGACCAAGTAGCCACGACCAAGAAGGTCATTGGTTACATACAGGAGGCAGCGGAAAAGGGTGCAGATCTGGTTGTTTTTCCGGAAACACTGATTCCGCACTATCCCTATTTCTCCTACATTCATTCTCCAGTGACCCTCGGGAAAGAACACTTGAAGTTTTACGAGGAGGCCGTAGTGGTCCCTGGCCCGACGACGGATGCACTATCAGCAGTGATCAGGGAGTGCGGAGTGGTAGCGGTCATCGGCGTCAATGAACGAGACAGCGGATCGTTGTACAACGCGCAGTTGGTATTCGATACGAATGGAGACATCATCCTCAAGAGAAGAAAGATCTCGCCCACCTACCATGAGCGCCTGATTTGGGGCCAAGGGGATGGCAGCGGCTTGAGGGCCGTCGACTCCGCCGTGGGCCGCATCGGTGCGCTGGCTTGCTGGGAGCACTATAATCCATTGGCCCGCTACGCTTTGATTGCGGACCGCGAGCAAATTCACTGCTCACAGTTTCCGGGTTCGATGGTGGGCCAGGTTTTCACCGACCAGATGGAAGTGACCATTAGGCACCATGCGCTAGAAGCCGGGTGTTTTGTGGTGAACGCGACTGGCTGGCTCCAGGAAGATCAAATACAGACTTTGGCAGGCGCTGATCCAGCGCTGCAAAAGGCGCTGAGGGGTGGTTGCATGACTGCGATCATTTCCCCGGAGGGAAAGCACTTGTGCGATCCCATCACGGAGGGAGAAGGTATCGCCATGGCCGATTTGGATATGCACTTGATTGCTAAAAGGAAACGCATGATGGACAGCGCGGGTCACTACTCGCGGCCTGAGCTGCTATCGCTCAATGTCGATCCCAAGAATCAAAGGGTTCTCTATTTAGGCGGTCTGGACAATGAAGAGGAGGGAGGTGCATCCTCCGCCAAGGTTGAAATGAGTCCAAAGAATTATGTCCGATTATAGCAATTTGCTTTTGCGCCTTCAGTCGGAAGGCATGAAAATGGAAGATGACAAAGTCGGAGCATCCGGCCGTACTGGGGGTGCGGGACCTTCCGATCACAAGGCGATCCACTTAGATGGGAGCACGATCATGGTACCTATCTATAATAACCGGAGTAAAAACTCGCTCTTTTGGGCTTCCAAACCCAATGAGGTGGGGGTTTCTTCACTTTACGAAGGTGATAAGAAGGTGGCTTCCATCACCTTTCCCCGCCAGCCGGAGTTTTACAAGCATTTTACCACGGACGGTGTGCCGATGTGGAAGGTTGCCCAGCTCCATAGTAAGGATGTACTGGCAACCACAGTGCTACAGAATTGTGTGCGCTACTACGATCAATCGACCTCATGTCAGTTTTGTGCCATTGGCGAATCTCTAAAGGCGGGCAAGACCATCGCTTACAAAAAGCCACATCACTTGGCGGAGACGGCCAAAATCGCCGTGGAGTTAGACGGCATATCTCAATTTGTCATGACGACGGGTACGCCCAATACCTCCGATCGGGGAGCAAAATTGCTCTATGAGAGTGTCATCGCCGTCAAGCAATTGGTGGATATTCCCATACAGGTACAATGTGAACCACCAGATGACTTTTCATGGTTTCAACGCCTAAAGGATGCGGGTGCCGACACCCTTGGGATGCATATGGAAGCTGCTACACAAAGGACCCGTGAAGCCATCATGCCGGGCAAAGCGGAGGTGACTTTGGACTACTACTACGAGGCCTTTGAAGCCGCGGTCGCCGTATTTGGGCGGGCACAAGTAAGTACCTACATCCTCGCTGGATTGGGAGATACCCAAGAAGAAATCATCAATGAGTCCTATCACTTGATCTCGTTGGGGGTCTATCCTTTCGTCGTGCCTTTTGTACCCATCACGGGAACGCCATTGGCCGACCATCCAGCTCCAAATAGTGAGTTCATGCAGCCCGTCTTGGAGAAAGTGGGAGCTCGGTTGTTCGAAGCGGGTATGACCTCGGATACGATGAAGGCAGGTTGCGGTAAGTGCGGTGCTTGCTCCACCTTAAAGGCCTTCGAAAGCCAGGGCCAAGAAACGTCTGCTTCGGCTGTGATAGAAAGACCCACTTCGTAATGGAACACAAGATCTTGGAGCGCATGCAACCCTACCGGTGTAGTCACATCACCTTTGACTATGCCAAGGAGGGTTGGCAGGAAAGCGGCTATCGGAACCTAAGGAAGGAGGTATTCTGCCGAGAGCAGCAGATGTTTGAGGGCACGGACGAAGACGCTATTGATTTTCACGCGCTACCCATTGTGGCGCTTGACGAATACATGGGGTCGCTACCCAATGTCATCGCTGGCGTTCGCATCGATGAGCGGCAGCCCGGTGTTTGGTGGGGCAGTAGGTTGTGCGTGTCGAGTGATTACAGAAACCATCGCCACTTTCGCACCCACTTACTTTTCGATGATGATACAGAGCATTCGATTTTCGCACTTTCAATCGGTTCAGCACTGATATTCAAGGCGGTCACCACTGCAAACTACCTCGGCTGCAAGCAGTTCTTTGCGCATGTGCAGACTCAAAATGAGCGCCTTTTCCAGCGCCTTCATTGGGCACGGGTCAAAGAAGTCACGCTGGACGGTTATCCTCACGTGTTAATGGAGGCTGATTTGAGCCATTACCCACCTTCTGCCTTCGCTCAGGCGTTAGCCAGGGCGGTCTAAGTAGCCTATGAGCGTCGAAGATCTACGACATATCCTCAACGAGATCACCCAGAATCCTCATCTGCGAGACAAGGCAGGTATAAAAGCCACTTACGATAAGGTGGGCCCTAATGTCTCACTGCCGGAGACGTATCCGTATGGTGCCGAGGTAATGCTGGGCGATGACTGCACCGCCATTCCCGATGGTGCCAATGGACACTTGCTTTTTGCTTCCGAGGGTATTATCAGCGCCTTCCTGGAGCGAGATCCTTGGTTTGCAGGTTATTGCTCGGTGATGGTCAATATCAGCGATGTACTCGCTATGGGCGGCTTGCCGATCGCTGTCACGGATGTGATTTGGGGGGAGGACAAAGGCTCCTTAGATAAGATATGGGAGGGAATGGTTGCCGCTTCGGTCGCCTATGATGTCCCAATTGTTGGAGGTCATACTTGCTACCGGTCACCGACGAAGGCCCTGGCCGTTTCGATATTGGGCAGGGCCCAAGAATTACTTTCAAGCTTCAACGCAAGGCCCGATCAGCATCTACTGATGGCCGTCGATATGAAAGCTGACTACTACCGGGATTACCCTTTTTGGAACGCCAGCACCCATTCATCAAGTGACAGGCTTCGGGCCAACCTGACCATCATGCAAGAGATCGCGAATCGTGGACTTTGCAGTGCTGCCAAAGATATTAGTATGGGAGGGCTCCTTGGGACTGTTGCCATGTTGGGCAACACCAGCGAAGTCGGCTTTGACCTATATTTTGATCAGATCATACCTGCTCCTGATGGTGATTGGTACCGATGGCTGATCGCCTTCCCAAGTTTTGGTTTTGTTCTCACTTGCGATTCCAAGCACGTCGCTGAGGTCCGTGATCTTTTTGATCAACGTGACATCCGTTGTGATAGCATTGGTCTCGTGCGGGAGACCCAAGGTATCAACCTTTGGAAAAATGATTCCTCTATAAAATTTTTGTAACGTATGCCCGAGAGACTATTGATTGTCGACTGGCCCGATCAACATCGCCAGAGCATCTATTCCCCATCATCGATCATCGAATCCTACTTTGAGGAAGGTGATAAACTTTCGAGCGATCTTTTTGTCGCCCGATGTACGAGGGCATTGGAGCATGCCTCTCAGCGAGTCCAGGAAAAATATGGATTTGCCTGTACGGCTGCGATGGAGTCCATTGAAAAGATCAAAGCTAAACACGAACAGATCGAAACGGATACCGGTCAGGTAGAGGTGATTGAGATTCGATAGCGGCAGCTGAGCGATTGGTCCCTGAACAACCGGGTTTTCATCGAGGTTACATCCACGTTGCCTATGAAAAAGACCGTCGTTATTGCTGGAGCTAGTGGATTCATTGGTCGTTGGTTCATGGAGCGCTTTGGAGATGCCTATCACATCATCGCGCTGACTAGAAGAGAGGTAGGTGAGGAGGAGCAAGCCTCATCTATCGAGTGGCGATCAGTTGATCTTTATTCATTGAGTAGCACTGCCCAGGCGTTGCAGGGCGCCGACTATGCGCTCTATCTGGTCCACTCGATGTCACCTTCTACGCGCCTTAATCAAGGGTCCTTTGAGGATACAGATCTTCTGCTAGCAGACAATTTTGCACGCGCGGCGGAGTCGGTGGGTTTGGAACAGGTCATCTTCGTAGGCGGCATCCTACCAAAAGACGACGATCACTTCTCTACGCATCTCAAGAGTAGGTATGAAGTGGAGCTTACTCTGGGCGCGCGTCGTACACCTCTCACGGCCTTGAGAGCAGGAATTATCATTGGTCCAGGCGGATCTTCTTTCCAGATTGTGGAGAAACTTACTAATCGCTTGCCGATCATGGCCACTCCCAAATGGGCCTCTTCTCCGTGTCAACCGATCGATATCGAAGATATGCTGGAGATTATCCAACAGTGCCTGGGCAACGAGAAGACCTACAACGAAGCGATTGAGGTGGGCAATCCACGTGTGATCACGTATAAGAAACTATTGGTGCTGACTGCCAAAGCCCTCGGAAAAAAGCGCATCATCTTTCCACTGCCTTTTTTCACCCTCGGTCTGTCGAAATTGTGGGTGGGTCTCTTCTCCGATAGCAGTACCACCTTGGTGAGCCCACTGATTGAAAGTCTTCGGCACGATATGAGGGTGGGCGATTCGCAGCCCGTCACTTTTGACCTGCAATACACGGACATGGAATCTTCGATTACGAATGCATTGCATGGTAGGATCCCCTCACTTCCCGGAAGGAAGGGACAAAACAAAGAACGCAATACCGTGCGAAGCGTGCAGCGGCTGGCAAACCCTGCCAACAAGGATGCCGAATGGGTGGCGCGCTCGTATCCCGATTGGCTGACAAAGACGTTCCGTCTCCTCCTTAAAGCGAGGAGAGATCAAGAATTTGTTTCTTTCGACCTGTTTGGAATTCAATTGCTGAAGCTGGAATTCATTGAAAGCAGGAGCGACGATGACCGCCAGCTATTTTATATCGTGGGTGGCAAATTGGCCAAACGAACAGACTACGGCTGGTTAGAGTTCAGGTCGGTGTTGGACAATCAGGCCATTATCGCGGCCATACATGAGTTTGTGCCTCGGCTCCCATGGATGATCTACAAAAGCACGCAAGCCATCCTCCATCTCTGGGTCATGCGCAGATTCGGAGCATGGCTTGGAAAACAATAAATGTCAGACACCTCAGCGAGTGGCCTAACTCGTGCTCCATTCTCGTTGATTTTTTAAATACTGCATGCTGCCGTATGAGAAGAGTATTCCGGAGGCAAGGGCCTCAATAAATATCAACAGGGATAGGCCTACTTCGTTCATGTACTGGCCCTGAGGCTCGGTCGCCTGGATTTCCGCCAGGAATGCAGGGTGCATGACCAAGTATAATCCAATGAAAGCGGCAAAAGCAATGGCACTCATCAAAGAGATCATGAATCCCACACCCATGCCACTCAAGAAACTAAAGCGGGTATCGAACGTATTTTGTTTGAATTCGCGAATGGCAAGGAAAACTCCGGACGCCAGGATCACGGCATTCAGTGTGCGTAGGCCAAAATTGTGTTCCAATCCCAGGGCAACCATCGTGAGAAAGTAGATCACCAGGCCTCCAGTAATGAGTCCAACGTACTTCAGTACGTGGTTTGTCAAATTCTTCTTCATAGCGTTTTCTTTTAAAGGATGTAACGAATACAGCTCTAACTGACGGGCTGCTTCGGATGTTCAGAAGATTGCCGAGGCTCAATCGGGAAATACCCAAATGGTCTTGAAGTTCCGATGATTAATGAAGACCTACGAAGTGGTTAATGGAAGTACGAGGCGCTACCGTGCCTTACGAAATGAGATAGATCTCGTATTGTGGAGTTGCAGCAGCCGCTCGTCTTTTTCGTATCTCTCCATCCAATGGACGACCTGCTCCAGTTGCTGCTTTGAAAGATGCTTATAGGCGGGTCGATCAATGACTTCATCCCACTTGCCTTTTAGCGTATTGTCCAAAGCGATCCTCCAAAAACAATGATCTCTAAACTGCAATTTGGGATAGACGCTTTCTAGCTTTTTAGCTAAAGAGAAGTACCTCGATGTCAGCGTATTTTTATCCACAGTCAT
>JBCCXG010000237.1:0-8456 GCA_039191945.1 Bacteroidota bacterium | reverse complement strand
TACTCCCCTGTTTGTGCGAGTGACTTGCCAATGACTCCCGTGATTGGCGAGGCAATTCGCGTATACCCGAGGTTGATTTGCGATAGGCGCAAGCTCGCTTCCGAGGCGTCAACGCTCGCCTTGGCCGCGTCCAAAGCGGCGACTGCTCCGTCTAGCTCCGCCTGGCTAACCGCCCGGATCTCAGCAAGCGGCTTCACCCGATCATAGTCACTTTGGGCTTTCGCCAAGTTAGTATTGGCTTGGGCCAATCCACTTCGCTGCTGAGCGACCTGTTCGCGAAAGGGTTGCGCATCGATGGAATAAAGCAACTGACCCTTCTTCACCTCTGTACCTTCACTAAAATGAAGCTGCTGCAAGTAGCCATCTACCCGTGCCCGTATCGGAATATCTAAATAGCCATACACTTGTCCGACAAACTCGAGTTCCAAAGCGACATCTGTAGTTTCAAGCGTCACCACCGGTAAGGGCAATGGGGGAATCTCGCGCGGACCGCTATCACTACACGCACCAAGCAGTGCGCCTAGCATGATCAGGCCAACAATCTTCTTCATTGAGTCAGGGTTTTCACCCAAACTTATAGTAAATGACTCATTTTCGATCGATATCGAGCAGGAAGGTGCAGTGATAGCCGCAATTCCATGCAATCAAATTCCAGGATGCTGGTCTAGGATCTCGACTTCAATTTCCGCCTTATTACCTTGAATTTTTCGGAGTTACACTACCTTTCAAAGGGTCACTCCTCTGGCACGGCCTTGAGGACCTGTGGCGCTTGCTTGCGCAAGAATCCTTCGACCAAGTTCCGCCATTCCTCGGTGTTGTTCAGTACGTCTTTGACGTGGTCGTTGCCAAAATCCAAGTGGTGAAACTCTGAATTTTGTTGCTTCATGTTGGCTGCTAGGTTGACCGACTGGGTCGAAGCCGTAGCGGAGTCCGCTTTTGAATGCAGCAATAAGATAGGCTCATCTACCTGATTGATGATTTCGACCGCACTGGCCTCCTGAAAATCTATACCACTTCGCAACTCCACGGCCTGAATGACCCCCAAAGACAACAACTTGACGCCTGCGCCATACTCCCTCACGCCCCGCTCAAAAACTGCGGAATACCAATCCTGAAAAGGGGCATCTGCGATGATAAAAGCAACTGATCGCCTATCAACACCGGCCATGATCGAGGTCGCCGCACCCCAAGAACTGCCCATCCACCCGATTTGCCCATCGGAAAATCCTTTTTGGGCATTGACCCAGTCCGTCACCGCCAGGAGATCATTGGCCTCGTAAATGCCGCCCGTTGCATATTGACCTCCGCTTTCGCCGTGTACCCGATGGTCATAGAAAACATAGTCGCAATTGCAGTTCTCGAAGGCCGGCACGTACTTGATCATTCCCGGCCAAGTGGAACCCCAGCCATGTGCAAAGATGATCGCGCACGTACTGGAATCGGATAGTGCAAAATAGTTACCGCGCAACTCAAGTCCATCGAAAGTCTCGACAGTAAAGGGCACCGCTTCCGGCAGCAGACCCAACCAATAGTCATAAGGTTTGCCCCAGTTTTCATTGATGCTGTTGATGGTCTTTTCGTAAGAGCTCTCAGGAATCAATACCCGCTCGGAAAGGGCCCAGCTAATCAGAGAATAGATGATCACCCCGACAAGAAAAATGGGAAGAGATATAATGACGAATTTCTTCATTTTGAACGTTTACTGAACAAAGCCTTGTAGCCATAGACCACCTCCTTCAAGTCAATGTACGAATGAAACCTGGCAATCTTCAACAGCGATGCTCATGAAAACTTGCACCGCAACGAAATAGCGAGGTTCATGGGTTCGTCGTAGACCTAAAGTCGTTATCTGTGGTTATCGCGATTAAAAATAACTTTTTTTGAATGGAAGCCAGCACCCAGGCGAACCACGCCTCACTCAAAAACGGCCAGAAGTGGTTTATTGACATTGAAGGCCCGGAAGATGACCGGAGCTGAGGTAGAAATCCGAAACCGAAACACATCTCCTTCTGGCGCACGCAAAGGAAAAAAAACAAAACGCATCTCGAAAGTGTCCAGCACCAGGCTCTCGTTGCGGATTCGAAGCCCTCCACCGACACCCAGGTAAGAGTTGCGAAAGCCGTTTTCGATGCGATTCTCTTCTACGTGGCCAAAATCACTGAGGGCGTATGGTGCAAAACGGAACCCGTAGACATACCAGGGCAGGAAAAAAGTAGATTCAAAAGAGGCCGTGATCATCTGGTTGCCCTGCAGCTGCAAGCCATTGATATTGCGCACCCGATCCCCTTCCCGGAGTGACGCGGTGAAAGGAATCGATAAGTCCTCACTGATGAATAGGTTGGTCCGCAGGAAATTGCGGATGTAAGTGCGTCCCCAACGAAAAAGGGGAGAAAAATAAGTGCCTCCCACCTCCAAGACGTTGTTTCGCCTCCCTTCCTCAGACGTGGGTACAAAGGTCCCCATCTCCAAATTGGCACCAAAATACCCGCCTTCGTTGTACATGGCGCCCGCTACCTGTCCACCCAAATAGGTCCGTGTCTCAAACTCCGCCAAGTCCCTGCCGATCAGCGCGGAGACCAACAAACCCACGGGCGCATCCTCCGTGATATTGAAGGACCGGATATTGCGCGTCTTGAAGAAATTGAGCTTATTGAATCCAATGGCTCCCAAGAAAAGGTCCCTATCGTGAAGCCGCTCATTGAAATCCAAATCCACTGCAGGGCGGCTAATGAAGTTGTTTCTCAGGTAGCGAAGGGCCACCGAGATGTTGGCGCGATCTCCTACATGAATCGCCCGACCCACCCAGGTATCGAGAAACCGATTGCGGACATTGGAATCTTCAACATAGACAGAATCTGCAAAAACCTGGTCCTGGAAATCTGCCAGGTCTCCAATGGAAAATTCGCCACCCCATAAAATCTGAGGGCTGACAAAGTCCCTTGAAACGCTCGTACTCCAGCCTCTCCGCTCGTAATTGTCGGCGAGAAACGCCGTAAAATTGACAAAAGATCGCCGGATATTTCTGGACTGAAACCCCGCCTCAAAACCATGACTGGGCATGTCCTCTTGACTGTACAGGTAGTTGATTGAGGCCAAGTCACCAAACCCCAGGATGTTTCGATTATTCACACCTACACCCCACCGGTTGAGGCTTGCAAAACTCAAATCAATTCCCCAGGGAAACCGATCCTTGACGATCACGGTCATATAGACCTCATCCGGAGCTAGTGGATCGATCAGTAACTCTATCCTCGCGTCCTCCACATAAGAAAGCGCCCGCAGGAGTCGTTCGCTATCAGCTAAGCGATAGGGATCGGCAAGGTCACCCGCTTTCACGAGCAGATTGTTTTTGATAATCCGCTTTTGCGTATGAACATGCAGGTTATTGACGGTTTTTGCCAGACCACCCGTCGCGTGTATGGTGGTATCAGTGACCGAACCCACACCCACATCCACGTAGATGATGTCAATGGACTTGATGGTTTTACCTTCGAAAGACACGAATTCATTCACACTCTTCACGGGCTGTTTCGTGTCAAACACATCCTCGGGCGGACGATAGGAAATCAGGAAGTTGTAAAGCTCTCCAAGCACCTTGATTTTGCTGGCATTCGAATCCATCTGAGCGTAGAATTGCTCCGAGAGGTAGTACTGGTTCTTCTTGATCTCGAAAGAGGTGCCAGTCGGGATGGTGACGATCGTGTCACCAGTCGGGACGAACAGTGAGTCTTTGAAAAGAATAACCTGATCTCGGGTGAGTCGAATACTGTCCACCTGACCATAGAGCCCCAAAGACGTAAGTGAGCTGGCCAACACCACAAAGATCACGAGGGGCCTCCAGGACCTACCCAACGTGGGGGAAGGGCGAATGCCATATTTAATAAGTAGCCAATTCAACATTTGTGAGGCATGGGCTTCGAAGATACTTACCTGTAGTAATATGACCACCGGCCGGAGACAAATTGCTCCTTGCGAAGTGAGTTGAACTGGCGGGCCAAACCCACCGAGGTTTGAGTCTTTGGGTGAAATCAACTAGTTTTTCCTCAGTTTGACCCTTGCCCATGAAATCAGTTGTCTCCTTTTGGCTCTGTGCCGCATTGTGCAGTGCCTCATTTGCTCAGGAAAAAGTCCCTCCAAACGTTAAAATCGGCACCTTGGTCGATGAGGTATCTCCGGAAGTCTCCGAATTGAGCCAAGCACTCATGACAGAGATCCAAGCAGTCGTCGGGCGGGATGCCGTGGTTACTTTCCCCGAAAGCGACTTCCTTGTAACCAATCATGATCCCGCTATTGCGGCGCGTCACTACCAGGCGCTATCTGAGCGCGTCGATATTATTTTGACTTTTGGCGAAGCAAGCGCCATTGCCACTTCTCGCTTTGAGCGCTTCCCAGTGCCTACTATCGTCTTTGGCGCTACCCACAGCGACCTGGCGCAGTACGATTTATCCAAAGGCATGTCAGGTATCGACAATCTCACCTACCTAATATTTAGCCGATCCTTCAGGGAGGACCTAGAGGACTTTTTGTCGATCTATCGGTTCGAGAAAGTGGCGGTAGCCGTGGAAAAAGGTGTTAACGATAATTTCGACGTTGCCTCCAAGCTCGATCCGGTATTGACCTCGCTGGGCGCAGACTATCAACTTGTCCCTTTTGAAAATCCTAAGGATATCCTTTCTGGACTAGGGGATTGCGATGCGCTGTACATGGCGGGGGGCTTTCTGCTCGGTGATGCGGAGGTCAAAGCCCTTGCCGACTCCCTTCGGAAGCGAGTGATCCCGTCATTCACCTCTACCTCCACGCATGATGTCGAGCTAGGGCTCTTGGCGACGAATCAACCCGCGACTACCACCGAGCAAATTTTTCGACGGATTGCACTATCCGTAGAAGCCATTGTGAATGGGAAGAATCCCGCAGAGCTCCCTCTTTTCATGGAGTCAAAGTCAGAAATGACCTTGAACTACAATACGGCCAGCTACCTCAACTTACCGATCCGATCCAGTCTCTTTACGAATATCAGTATCGTCGGTAATACGACGGACTTTGAGGTAGTGCGACGCTACGATTTGATCGACGCGATCGCAGAGGCCTTGCAGCGCAATCTACCCCTGCAGAGTGTGGCAAAGGACGTCGACCTTGCCGAAAAGGACGTCTCCACCTCCAGGGCCGATTACCTACCAGATCTCACGGCGCAAGTGACAAGTTCCTACGTGGACCCCAAGATTGCAGAAGTATCATTTGGTCAGAATCCCGAATTCATGACCTCCGGAGTATTGACCCTCTCTCAAACCATTTATTCGCCCGCAGTGAGTGCCAACATCGACATCCAGCGCAACCTGCAGATGGCCCAATTTCAAAATCTTACGGCAGAGCAGCTCAATACGGTGTTGGAGGTCTCTCAAGCCTACTTCAACATCCTTTTACTAAAAACCAACGTCCGGATCACGAAAAACAACTTGGACCTGACCAAGGAGAACCTCAAGATCGCAGAGCAGAAATACGAGTCCGGAGAGAGCGGCGTACTTGACGTGCTACGCTTCCAAAGTGAGAAGGCGCAAAATACGCAATCCCTCGTCGAAGCGATCAACTCGTTGCAGCAGTCATACTTTGCCCTCAACCTGATCCTGAATCAACCGATCGATCGCGACATCGATGTGGAGGAGGCGGCCCTGGGCGAAGGCGTTTTTGAGGAATACAATTATGAGGACCTGCTATCACTGCTCGACGATCCTGCCCTGCGAGACCCGTTTATTGGTTACCTCGTACAGCAAGCCCAACGCAATTCCCCAGAGCTCAAATCACTCGATTTCAACCTGAGGGCGACCGAGGCCAGTTTCAATTTGGCCAAAAACGGTCGATACGTACCCACCTTGGGCCTGCAGGGACAGTACAACTACGTGTTTGATCGAAGCGGTGCAGGATCTGAACTGTCACCGGGTATCTCCATCCCCGACTCTTATTATACCCTCGGAGTGACGGCATCTCTTCCGATCTTCCAGCAAAACAAGCAGAATATCAACCAACAAATTGCCACGATCCAGCGCGAGCAGTTGTTGATCAATTCGCAAGATCTCAACCGATCGCTGGAACGCAATGTACAAGGCGCGGTGCTGGACATCATCAATCAGATTAGTAACATTGAGCTGTCGCGGATTGCTGAAAGCGCTGCAAGGGAAAGCCTGGACTTGACCCAACAGGCCTACGAGGAGGGAGCAAGCGACTGGGTGCAGGTGATCGACGCTCAAAATAACTACATCGCATCACAACTGGCCTACGCCAACGCCTCCTACAACTTCTTGCAGTCCGCAGTAAGTCTGGAACGTGTGATGGGCCGATTTTTCCTTTTAAATAATCGAGAAGCGAACGAAGCCTTTCGTCAAGACTTTGGCCTTTACCTGGATAACCTAGAAGAATAATTGAGATCAATGAAACGCCTTACCCTACCACTTATCTACGCTGGCAGTATGCTTACCCTCCTCCTACTTTTGGGTGCTTGCGGGTCAGAACAACAAGCCTCAGCACCACTACTGCGACCCGTGGTCTACGAAGAAGTGCAATACGGAGGAGCCACCGCCCTGAGAGAGTTTAACGGCACTGCGCAAACGGACCTCGTCATCAACCTGAGCTTCCGAAGTAGCGGGATCATCACGCTCTTCGATATGGCGCTAGGCCAAAGAGTGAGGAAAGGCCAACTCCTGGCTCGACTAGATAATGTCGCAGCGAGGTTGGCCTACGAGCAGGCACTCGCGTCCTTGCGAAGTGCCGAGTCGCAAATGAAGACTTCAGAGCTCAACTATGATCGTGTACGCTCCCTGTACGAGAAGGGAAGTGCTTCCCTAAGTAATTTTGAGAATGCCAAAAATGCTTTTCAGAATGCGCTTAGTGGATTTGAGTCCGCCCAACGAAGTGTGCAAATCCAGCAGGAACAAATCAACTACGGACTGATCCGGGCCTCCGCCAATGGCGTGATCGCGAGTGTCTCCGCTGAAGTGGATGAAAATGTTTCTCCTGGACAGGTGGTGGCTGTCCTGAATGCTGGAGATGAGATGGTGATTGACCTTGGTGTGCCTGAGGGCGTCATTAACGACCTCCGGTTGAACATGCCCGTTAGGATCTTATTCCCGGCGCTCGCTGATCAGGACTATAAGGGTACCATAAGTGAAATATCTCCTGCTGTAAATCCCGCCACCTCCACCTACCCTGTCAAAATTTCCATCGATGAGGAGAGTTCAGACATCAAGGCCGGTATGGCGGCGACGGTCGCCATTGATTTGAACACAGTAAGTGACCAATACCTGATCGTGCCGGCTAAGAGTGTGGGAGAAGATAGCCAGGGCCGATTTGTATTCATCGTCAGCGAATCAACTGAGGAGGCAGTCGTGAAGAAACAGTACATCCAATTGGGCGACTTGACGACTGCCGGCTTCGAAGTAGTCAATGGACTACAAGAAGGGAGCAAAATAGCCACCGCTGGCTTGCAGTCCTTACTGGATGGACAAAAAGTGCGAGTGAAGTAAGTAAGGCCACATGAATCTCACCCAATTCTCCATAGAAAAAAACCGCATCACCTTCATGATGCTAGGTACCGTCATTCTGATGGGCTTCTTTTCTTATCAAAACCTCTCTCGCGACAGTATGCCACCCTATACCATCAGAGTGGCTAACGTTATCAGCGAATTCCCCGGTGCCAGCCCGGAGCGGGTTGAGCTGTTGGTGACCGATAAGATTGAAAAGGTCTCCCAGGAATTGCCCGAGCTCAAAGAGGTGACGAGCACCTCCAGAACAGGCCTGTCAGTAGTCTCAGTTACCCTCAAAGACGAGGTCGCTCCAGAGAACTTACAGAACGTCTGGGATAGACTTCGACGCAAACTCAATGCGCTAGAAGGATTGCCCGAGGGGGTAGCTCCCCGCCTGGATGATGATGGCATTGGCGAGGTGTACGGGATCGCAGTCGGCCTGGTGAGCGATGGATTTTCCTATGCGGCGATGAAGGAGTATGCTGACGACATTCGCGATGAGCTCATCAAATTGCCCGATGCGGCAAAGGTGGTGATCGGAGGTGCCCAGGAGGAGCGAGTCTTTATTGAATATCAGGATGCCGTGCTCAAGGAATACGGCTTGACCTCAACCCGTCTTCAAGGTATCATATCGTCTTTGAACATCCTGTCCTCCGGAGGCCAAATCAATATGGAAGATGAACGCATCATCCTGGAGCCCTCCGGCAACTTCGGCGTGTTGGACGATCTGAAGCGAACGTTGATCCCCGTAGGCGAGCAAGGACAGCTGATCTATTTGGAAGATATCACCCGAACCTCGAAGGGATACATCGACCCTTCCAAGCAGCTGATCACGGTAAACGGGAAAAACGCACTGTCCCTCCATGTAAATTTGAAAGAAGGGGCCAATATCATTAATCTCGGGCTAGAGGTCGATCGAGTAGTGGCGGAGTGGCAATCCAC
>JBCCXG010000236.1:0-8465 GCA_039191945.1 Bacteroidota bacterium | reverse complement strand
GCTTTTTTGGAGACGACGGCGAATCCGTTCATTCTCGCGATGGGAGAGGAGCAAACGGCGACCCGACGTTTAAACCTGTCGCAGGCCTTTAATCCTATAGGTTCACTCCATGGAATCCTCGTGGCGCAATTGCTGGTGATTCAGTCGCTGCAATCTGACGATTACTCCGCTGAAGCTTACGCCGCGCTCGAGGCCACGACTAAAGCAACCATCCGAGAAAATGACCTGGGGATCATCAGCTATCCTTACCTCCTTCTGGGTGGCTTGGTGCTGGTCATCCTTGTGATCGTGGCCCTTACCAAGTTTCCGAGTATCAGAGAACATGCGACGCTGACGCTCAAGGACTCTTTTAGAAAACTGGTGATTAACAAGCGATATCTTGGCGGTGTGCTAGGCATTGCATTCACAGTAGGGTGTCAGATCATGTGCTGGACGTTCATCTTTCATTACGTCGACCACTTAAATGCTTCCAGAGGTGCTGATGAGCAGTTGGTAGCGACCTGGTACAACATGGCCGCAATGATCTCCTTTCTCACGGGAAGATGGATTTCTACCTACTTGCTTCGCTATTTTCAACCTGGGCGATTGCTGATGTACTACGCAGTTGCTGGAGTGATCCTGGCTACTGGGGCCATATTGCTTCCGGGTATTGTCGGGCTCTACTGCTTGGTTGGGGTCAGTTTGGCCATGTCCACCATGTTCCCTACCATTTACGGCATTGCTTTGGATGGTATGGGGGACGAGGCGAAGCTAGGCTCAGCGGGACTGGTTATGGCCATTGTGGGAGGCGCGCTGCTGCCACCATTACAGGCTGCTATGCTTGATTTGGGAGGTGATGGCCTAGATGATATTCAGTTGCTTGGATTTTTGCCTGAAATCCGATTCTCGTTCATCCTACCCTGGCTATGCCTGGTGGGTGTAGCCTACTACGGCTACTCGTCCATCAAAAAACAATTCCTGAATACCTAGCCTTTAGGAAAGAATTCCGTTGGGCAAGGTTGCGGTGCTGTCAGAGAACATCTCTGCTTCGACATCCATCTTTTGCAGCATACTCAGCAGCAAGTTGGACATGGGCAGATCATCTTCGAAGTGCGTGTATGCTCCATGTTGAATGCCCATGTTCTTTCCTCCGGCCAGTACCAAGGGGTAGTTGACGGCATCGTGCGTCGTACTACAAGCACTACCGTAGAGTATCATCGTATTGTCCAGCAATGATCCATACTCGTCTTGCTCACGTTGCATCTCGCCAAGGAAATAGCTGAACTGCTTGGCCAACCATTGGTCGTAGCGACCCCAGTCCTCCCAATGCCCGTCGGACAGGTCGTGACTGATTCCGTGATGCCCTAGTTTAAGGCCGAGCGCCAGTTTGGGGAAGTTCTCATTGAAGCCCATACCGTCTTCACGACCCATCATATAAGTGATCACTCGAGTCATGTCCGTCTTGTAAGCCAAGACCATCAGGTCAAATGTCGTACGCAGGTAGGTCTCCGGATCTACCAATGCATTGGTATTGAGTTCCAGATGATCCGAGTTAAAAGGTTTCATCGGGATATCCAGCCACTGCTCGGAACGCTTGACTTGCTCTTCTACGGAGTTGAGCGAGGTCATGTACTCATCCATTTTGTGCTGATCGTGCGAGCCCAGATGGCGATAGAGGCGTTTGCTATCCTCCATCAAAAGGTCCACGATCTTCAACCCCTGCTGCAATGTTTTACGTCGCGAGTTTGTCGGCGTACCTCCGCCGGGGGCAAAGTATCTTTCGAAGATCTCCCGATGACGGTGCTCCGTTGGGATGGGCTTGCCGGTAGAATCAAAAGATAATGTCGAAACCCGGGACTTGTAACCAATCCCTCCATCCGTGGACAAAGCCAAGAAAGGGTATCGGGTATGCTTTTGAAGGTGATGTGCGACGATCTGATCAGCAGAGATGCTGTTTTTGTACTGGCTTCCACGTAAGTCTCCGCCGGTCAACCACGTATCGCCGGCCAGGTGTCCTAGCAGATGACGACTCTTTGGGTGACTTAGGCCACCGACGATAGACATGTCGTCTCGATAGGGGGCCAGGGGAGACAGGGTTTCTGTCAACTGATAGTCGGTACCATGACCCATTGGGAACCAGCTCCATTTCTTGTGATATGGGCTATCCTTCGGTGGCAGTCCACAACCGTTAGGGAAGTAGACAAAGCACATTCGCTTCATTGGATTTTGAGTCAGACGAGATGCTGTTCCACCCATCGCTTCCAGGTACGGAAGCATTGCAGTCACACCCAGTCCCTTGAGGAAC
The DNA here is from genome assembly GCA_039191945.1 of Bacteroidota bacterium. Classification (GTDB taxonomy): domain Bacteria; phylum Bacteroidota; class Bacteroidia; order Cytophagales; family Cyclobacteriaceae; genus JAWPMT01. Next base: position 6,181 of record JBCCXG010000236.1, on the reverse strand, counting down.
GTTCGTCTATTCAAATGCCAGGATTTTTGCCTCATAGGTCTTCTTTGTTTTTGCCCCCACAAAAGGGTCACTTTTGACAATCTCTTTGATCAATGTCCGGAAGCGGTAATCCTCATCAGCTACTTCTTCCACAATATCGTTAATTACATCCTCGTCCGCAAAAGATACGTCCCTGCCGACTGCATAGGCCATCAGGTGCTTGACCAGCGAGCGGGTAAAATCCTTTGATCGCTTTTCGAGAATATAGGCCTTGATACCGTCAATGCCTTCCACCTCCGTCATGTCAGGCAATATGACTTTCGCATCGATAGGCCTCCCCTTAGCCATCTCTTGATAGCGACCCACGGCGTCATAGTTTTCGAATACAATGCCGTATGGATCTATTTTCTTATGACAATCCATACATGCGGGACTGTTTCGATGAACTTCCAGTTGTTCTTTTAAGGTCAAGTTCTGGAATCCAGGAGTCTCGGGGTCCAGTTCAGGGACATTAGGTGGTGGCTCTGGTGGTGGATTACCCAGGATTTTGGACTGCAGCCATACCGCCCGCTTGATAGGGTGTGCCTGAGTACCATCGGAGTGGCCGCTGTGGAAAGCCCCTTGTGAAAGCAGACCACCTCTTTTCGAGTCAGGCGCCAGTGCCACAGGTCGGAAATGATTGCCACTAACACTGTCGACGCCATAAAACTCAGCCAAGTTCTGATTGAGCATGGCAAAATCCGACTCGATGAAATTTAGGATACTCAAGTCCTCCTTCAACACATGATGGAAGAAGTGATAAGTCTCCAGTTCCATGTCCTCTTTGACGAAGCGTGAAAAGTCTTTGTACTCTTCGGCATTCACTGCCATGGTCTCGTGCCGATCGATTCGCAGCCACTCGCTGGTAAAACGCCTTACCAAATCCCAGATGCGTTGGTCATCGATCATGCGATCGACCTGTTCATCCAATCGCCGGTCCAGTCGACCACGTCTGGCCAATTCTTTGAGCTCGCCATCGGGCGGTGCATTCCATAGGAAGTAGGAGAGCTTGGAGGCCAATGCGTATTCCTCATCGTCGTCTTCGACCGGGGCGTTGACATAAAGGAAATTGGGTGAGCACAAAATAGCGACTAAGACTTCTCGGACACCGTCTTCATATCGGTCAAAATCACGCTGGATCTCACTCCAAAAAGACACGTACCGATCGACTTCCAACTCGCCGACGGGCCTTCTGTACGCTTTGGCCATAAAAGAGCTGATGACTTCTCGGGTATACTCCTCTTTGTCGTCCTGGTGTTCCGACTCAGGGAAAATTGAATAATAGCTTTTCGGTGGCCACTCTTCGAAGTAAGGTCCCTCAAATTCCAATTCCCGAACCAAAAGTGGTGGTCCGGAGTGTCTGCTGTTTTTCACCAGATAATCATTCCAGACGCCTACGATCATGATGTTGGAGAGGATTTCAGTGTCGGTCAGATCCAATGTGGGGATGGGTAGATTCTCCAGGCGCCCGCTGAAAGTGAATTGTTCGAAATCGCCAACCTCCGACTTCACAACCTTCGTGCTGTCAAATGGCAGGTAATCCATGCCATCGTCCGTCCTGGTTCCGGCAAAAGCCCGCATTGTGGGCGCATCGTGTTGATACTTGACACGGCTGGCTTCGGCCTCCTGAGCCAATTGCACCGCCAGTTCATGGTCCTTGGGTAAATAGGAGACACGTACCTCACTAAAGCCTACGAAGAATCGGCCGCCAATTCGCAGGGTGTGCTGTCCCTTCTTCAAGTACGCCATGGTCAGAGGCGTGGTCAGCAGGTTGGTGGAGTCTGGCTTGAGGTGAAGTCTTTCATCCAGTCGGAATCGGTCGATCCTCAGATGGACCGATGGCATGGCATCCTGTCCCGCGTAAGGATGATCGAAGTCGATCTGGTAAAATCCATCCTCTGGCGCGTTGAGTGCAAAAACTGCCTCACTCCATTCTGTCAGGTCCTTGGGCACTAGAAGTTCGCCCTTCTGGATCAGATTCCGTTGTTCCTGGATATTATCGGGTCGGAATAGCGTCACATCGTTCACATTGTCGATCGGCTCCGGTCGTCGGAGACTGATCAGTCCCTCCTTCGTATCGGTACTGAACTGGTAGCCTCGAGAGGCTTTAACTCTCAACTCAAAATCGCCAACTTCCGGGAAGCACTTTCTCATCAAAAACTTCAGGTTGGGCGATGGTCCTTGCCACGATTTTGGAGTCACCTCCTTGTGTGGCAAGGCGGAGTAGAGCAACAGTCCTTCATCCACCATTTCGTACCTGTCCTGCGTGGAGCCGCGCATGCCCAGTCCAATATTGAGTTTGAGTGAATCCAAATAGGCTTCTGAGGCGGAGTCTGTCGCGACCATCGCCTGACCCTTTCGATCTAATATTTCGATCAAAAAGTCGTCAGAATCCAGGGGAGCACTTTGGTATCCGCCGATTTCGCCCCCTTTGTCATTGACGCCAATGCCTTTTCCAATAGTAATTCTGTAATGTAGTGGCGCCGGCTTCTCCTCTGGCCCAATGGCTTTGATTAGTGCATCCCGGGCAATTTGCTGATAATAATCTACATGCAGGGGTGAGATCTGGAGCACCTCCCCGTTGTTGCTGAAGCCCATTTCAGACTTGGCGTCCTTGGGAAGGACATTACCAAAAGCGACCTGTACATTCAGCAGTTCATTGAGGCTGTTGGTATATTGATCTTGCGTCAGTCTCCTGATGATTTCCTGGCTTTCTGCCTTCCGCAGTTCAATAGCATACTTGAGCGATGAAGTCAGCCACTCTACCAACTGCCGGCGGTTCTCGTCCGTCAAGGGCTCCTCTTCCTTCGGCGGCATCTCACCAAGATTGATCATATTGAGCGTAGCGCGCCACTTTTCAGCATCAGGACCCTTGATAATGTCCGGATCCATGTTGTTGAGTTGGAGCCCACCTTTCTGCTCTTCATCCCCGTGGCAGGAGTAGCAAGATTCGCTTAAGATTGGCGTAATGGACGTTTCGTAGATGGTAGGCAATTCCTCCATGTCCAGCACCGCATGCTGCGAGATCAGCTTCGCCAACTGCTCTGAATCTCCCCCTCCGAAGCGTTCCTTGATTTCTTCGGGTACATGGGCGGTCAGAAAGTCCTTGCCGTGAGTGATTGTCCCTCCTTGGTGTCCGGTCAAACTGACCAAAACCACAGCCGCTACCAAGGGTCCATGATACAACCATGACCATTTCACATCACCTTCCACAGCCCGCAATCGTAGAACCACCAGCCAGACGCTGAGCAACGCTGTCGCCCATCCCAACCATTGGTGGAGGTCCAAGCGCGAACTGTAGCCGCCCTCAGCTCCTAAGAGCAAGCCGACACCCACCGTCGGAATGATCGTAAGGGCAGTCACCCAAAGCAGTATCTGACAAGCCGAGCCAAGATTGATTTCAGGTTTGAAAAGTACTAATGCCTCAAACAATGCGAGGATCAGCAGTGCACCAATGGGTAAGTGAACGAGTAGTGGATGCAATCGACCGACGGTCCCCAGCAACCAGTGCAAATCCCCGGCGATAGGCAAAGCCGCCATCAACAGAAGGATAGCAGTGAGCCCGAGTACAATCTTGAGCGTCAGTTTTTGATGGGTGTCTTTCAAGGTAATGCGCCTATTTGTATCAATACAATCGTTGCCAATCTCGAATTTACGAAAAGAGCAAGTAATTCTGAGAACAGTTTGAAGGAACTAATGGTTACCGGCCGTTTATTCAATTTTCGGCAGTTTTTTGGTGCGAATGGCTATTTCGATAAAATGGCGTATATTTGGAACGATAGAAAACCTAAAACAACCAGCAGAGTGCTGCCAAGCCTCTGTTAAATCATGTGAATCAAGATGAAGATTGGAAGAACTACCTACGATCATTTCCTCTATTATTGGACACACCCTGCGTTGCGTGATATGCCCGGCCGCGTAAAGGATGTAGTCGTGTCTCAAGAGCCAGATTGGTTAGAGGAAGCTGCCGTGACGGATCAAATCAAATACGAGGGGGGTGCGTGGCGAGTTAGCCTTATTTACATACACCTTGCGGAGCCCAACACCTTTTTCGTGAAGCCGATGAGCAACCATCCTACCTACGAAAGTGCGCGCTTCAACGCCAAGATCCACCGCAGAAGAGCACTGAACGACCCTTACCGGGCCATCTCTCGCCTTCGCAAGCGGTTTGATTGCCCTAGCAACTAATCAAGAGGCGGCCTTTAGGGCGCGATAGCACTTGGCATTATTTGCCCAATTCGATAACATTGGGAATGAAGCCACTTGTCTTTGTTTTACTAGTCGCCACGATCAGTATTCACGCTTGTTCGGAACGTGATGCGTCAAAAACGACCGATGCGAAGCGTCCCAACATACTGATTGCTATTTCTGATGATCAGTCTTTTGCGCACACGAGCTTCGCAGGCTCGCGGTTTGTGAGCACTCCCGCTTTTGATCGGGTGGCTTCCAGTGGCATTTACTTTTCCAACTGTTTCGCAGGATCGCCGGGTTGTGCGCCTTCCCGTAGCGCATTGATTACGGGTCGCCATCATTGGCAAAATGAACAGAGCGGACAACACGCCGCAGGTTGGTTCAAGAAGTATGTACCGGTTGTGGATGTCTTGAGTGCCCGTGGCTATTATGTAGGTAAGACGGGCAAGGGAGTGGGCCCTTTTCGATATGCACAAGATGAAGCAGACTCACTACTGCGTCGCGAGAATGCTGCTGGCCCGGACTACAGTGCGAGAAAGTATGATGGGGATGATGACCCAAGACCGGCTGACGGGATACGGGCGCTCGACTACGCAGCCAACTTTGCCGACTTCATCGCGGAGCGGCCCGTTGATTCACCTTTCTATTTCTGGTATGGGGCCTCAGAACCACACCGTCGATTCGAATATCAATCCGGCAGCCGTGCTGGGAAGCGGCTGGAAGATGCGCAAGTCCCTGATTTTTTGCCCGATGTAGATACGATCCGAGAGGACCTACTCGACTATGCACTTGAGATCGAGTGGTTTGACACCCACCTTGGGAGGATGCTTGACTTGTTGGACTCTTTGGGAGAATTGGACAATACATTGGTCATCGTCACTAGCGACAATGGGATGGCTTTCCCTAGAGCCAAAGCCAACGCGTACGACTACGGCATTCATGTGCCGATGGCGATTAGCATGCCATCGCAGTTCCAGGGAGATCGGAAAATTTTGGATCCCATTGGATTCATTGATGTCACACCCACTATTCTTGATGTCACAGGGGTAGGTCCCGAGGGCATGCTACCGGTGACGGGACAGTCCTTGGTCCCCATCCTTTCCTCCTCTCAATCCGGAAGTATCGACGCCGGTAGAACCTACGCCTACTCGGGTCGAGAGCGGCACTCATCAACCCGCTGGAAGAACCTTGGGTACCCCCAACGTGCTGTCCGTAGTGAAACACACCTACTGATTTGGAATATGAAGCCGGAACGTGCTCCCGCTGGTGTGCCCATTATGCTCGACCCTGAGAGCGGTGAGCCTAATCCGATGCACGGCCTCCAAGATGGAAGATATCTACCCGGTACAGCTTACCACGACATCGATGACTGCCCCACAAAGACATTCATGATTGAGCAACACGAGCATTCCGAATATGGCCAGTACTTCGACTGGTCGATGGCTCACCGACCGGAATTTGAGTTTTACGACATCGAGGAAGATCCCTATTGTCTGCAAAATCTCTACGAAACCGATGGTTATCAAGAGATCATCTCAGAGATGCAAGCGGCACTCAATCGGGAGTTGATGGAAACGGAAGATCCGCGGTTGACGGAGGTCAACCCTGAAATCTTTGATACTTATCCAAGATACAGCCGCATGAGGAGCTTTCCGGCTCCGGAGTGGGCTGGTGGAGAATAAGCATTGCAATACCTGCGGAATATTCTGCCAGTTCACACGAACTTCATGCCGATTCGTTATGAAATCCATAAATAACGACGAAACATTTGTTCATTGATCTGGTTTAGTATGCAAATTTTTCGAAATGAAGATCGGAAAAACGGCACGCAAAGATTTAGTCGCTTATTGGTCTACTCCTGCAAGGGATGAGATGATCGGCGCAAAAACAGACATGCGCTTTGTAACTGTCACAAATTGGGTCGATAAGGCGGCAGTGATTGATCACATTCGTTTTTATGATGGTAAATGGC
>JBCCXG010000235.1:0-8527 GCA_039191945.1 Bacteroidota bacterium | reverse complement strand
CTATAGGGGAAGCGCCCGATGGTAATGTTGCAACCTCTATTAAACCCGAAATCATCATTAGTCTCTCTATTACAGCCATAAATAACTTCAAAATCAGACACTTAACACTTCGTTGGTTCGTCACCATAATGGTCAATTATGCCTCCTCACCTAAGTGACTGATTTTCTTGTACTTTATGCCCTCATAACAAGACTCTAATGACGAATTCGGGTTCAAAGGGGTCGACTCACGCGAAAGTGATCTATTTCCTTAGCTGCCAATGGACCCGTAGCGCCCTTTAGCCATTCCCAAAGGGAAAAGGAACAACCCAATCCATTGCACATCGAGAGGCCAGCGATCACTTTCACAGCCTTCCTGAACAAAAAGACCTTCCCCCTTATTGGACAGATACTCGATTGAAAGCAACCTCCGAGAGCATAGCCAATGGCTTGTCCCCGTTGCCTTCGGATACGCGAAGTTCCAATTCGCCAAGTCCGACAGTCGTCGTGAAAGAAATCATCCCAGCAGCTTTAGTGAGACCTCGACCCGCCCCTTCCCCTGTGGAAGACAGGCTACCTAATCCAACCTGCTCACCATTGGAGAACACTGCGATGCTTACGTCAGTGGTTTGTTCTGCACAAAAACCAGCCAAGGCAATACTACCGACACCAGTCAGGTCCAACTGACCTAGCTTCAAAACAGTGCCATAACCCACTATTCCATTTTTGATTTCATCAAAGTTTCGAAGGCCCTGCACAGCCGTCATATCAAGCGTCGTCCCGGCTCGCTCAAAGCGATCCGAACCGAAGCGATAGTACCGGATCTCATGGCTCTTAAAAGCCTCCAGCGCTTCAACATCTCCGGATCCTTTATCCTGATAACTCACCTGAATAAAGTAGCTTCCTGGGTCTTTGTCCTCCTGGTGATCCGCGAGGGTAACTGTGCCCTGCACAGGCAAAGAACCTTCCTCCTCATCGGACAGGGAGAGAATGTACTGTGCGATTTTCTCGGCTTCACCTTGTTCCAATTGCGGGTGCGCAGCCATGGCTTGTTCGCCCCAGACACCTCCGCCCCCATTGATAATCTTATTGGCCAGGTAACTCACCGCATCGGTATCGTCTTGGTAGCGCTCCGCCACCTGCAGGTAAGTTGGACCAATAGATTCTTCGTTGAGCGCATGACAAGCCATGCAGTCACTCTCGTCCATAATGGCCTTTCCGTCAAGGAAATCGCCCGCTGTTTGATGTCCTTGAGCCACCTCAGTCATATCGAATCCGAGTTGCAGATATTGGGCAGTCACCACGATGTCGCCCTCATCGATGCCCTGGCCGAGTGTGCCATCTTCTGCATCTGTCACCGCAACTGCGTAGTTCAGATCAGTCACGTCCCAATAGAATGACCGGTTGCCCTCTATGGCCACATCGATGACCGGCGGTGCATTACCCACCACCACTCTCAATTGCTGCTGGGCTTCATTGCCCTCGCTGTCCCGAACGGTCAAGGTTGGATAGTACACCCCAGGATTCTGATACTCAAACGTCGGGTTTCGCGAAGAACTGGAAGAAGTGCCGTCAAAATCCCACTGATAAGACAGCTCATCCCCATCATAATCCATGGTTCCCTCAGCAGAGAATGTGACACTATGTGGCGCAGCTCCGGCCATCTGGTCCACCGCCGCGGCGACCACCGGTGGCCGATTACTACCATTGTAGGTGATCCTCAACAATCGGGCATTGTCGTTTTCTTTGAACCAGTTAGTGCCATACTCAATGAGGTACAGACTCCCATCTTTTGCAAACTGCATATCCATTGGGTTTCGAAACTTCTGGCTCGGTAGGAAGGGCTCCATTTTCACGAAATTTTCCTCTTCATCCATCGTCACCAGGTGCACCCAACCACGCATCCAATCGTAAATGAAAAGCTTCTCATTGAAATAGTCGGGGAAGCGGACGTCGCTGTCCTCAAACATATCTTGATAATAAACCGGACCCGCCATCGCGTTTCTGCCACCTTGCCCGGCCAAAGGGAACTCCTTGGATGGCCCGTAGGGGTACCAAATAAAGGCAGGTTGCGCTGGAGGTAACTCCTGGATACCCGTGTTATTGACAGAGGTGTTCATGGGCTTGGCAGGATCAAAAGGTGCTCCTGATTGCTCCGTCGCAAAATCATAATCATGATAGGCTTTGTTATCACCAACGAAGTAGGGCCAGCCGAAAAAACCCGCTGTTTTGGCTTGATTGACCTCATCGTGGCCTTTGGGGCCTCGGTTTTGCCCGTCCTCTCCGGCATCGGGACCTACTTCACCCCAGTAGAGCGTACCGCGTTTCGCATCTAGGGATATACGATAAGGATTCCGATTTCCCATCACGTAAATCTCCGGTCTGGTTCCCGCCGTCCCTTTCGCAAACAAATTGCCATCGGGAATATCATAGGACCCATCTTCGTTTACTTTGATTCTCAAGATGGCTCCTCGCAAATCATTGGCATTTCCACTGGTACGTTGTCCGTCCCATGGTTTTCTGCCTGGACGCTCGTCAATAGGACCGAACCCATTGGAGGAAAAAGGATTCGTATCATCTCCCGTGGAGAGATAAAGTAGTCCATTGCTATCAAATTCTATGGAGCCCCCAGTATGGCAGCACTCTTGCCGCTGCACAGGCACTTCAAGAATCCGCTGCTCGCTGGCCATGTCGAAGCGATTGTTGGCAAACTTGAACCTCGACAAATAATGAACAGGCTCGTCACTAGGGTTCGCATAGTACAGGTAAATCCACTGGTTGCTATCAAAGGCAGGGTCTAGGGCCATGCCCATCAATCCATCTTCTTTCTCCGTGTAAACAGGTATCTCGAAAGCCACTGAAGTGGTTTTCATTCTTGGGTCATAAAGCATCACCTGGCCTCTGCGCTGACAGTAGAGAACTCGATGATCGTCCAACACAACCATCTCCGTCGGCTCATACAAACCTTGTTTCAGGACTTCAATCGTAAAGCGGTTTTCCTCTGGCACCCTTTGAGATTTCGCAAGGCTGTAATCAAGGCCTTTGTCACCTTCCATGACCCAGCTGAGACCTCCCCAGACATGGTTGACAAACAAGGGGTCAGTATAGGATTCTTTGGTGTGGCCTAAGGCCGTGTAAAAGGCCCGACCTCCATCATACTCATGGTACCAGGCCGCGGGGTGTTTGTCCCCGTTTGTCCCACCCTGATAAGTACTTTCATCGAGCCAGGCAAGGACAGTAACATCGGGATTGATACTTTTGAAATTGTACCATTCATCTGTCTTCATCCAGGTCTCGGGCAAAGAATCGGTAGATGGATGCTTTCTAACTATGCGCACGGCAGCCTCGTGTGTCCCCGGTGGATGGCTGTCGAAGTAAGCTCCCACCAATTGGTTATACCATGGCCAATGGTACTCAGTATCCGTAGCGGCATGTACACCTACAAAACCGCCACCTGCTTGTATATAGCGCTCGAAATCGGCTTGCTGGTAGTGGTCCAAAATATCTTGTGTGGTATTGAGGAACATCACCGCGCTGAACTGACGTAGCGAGTCCTCATGGAAGTATGCAGCATCTTCGGAGAAGACAACTTCGAACCCCCTCTGATCGGCAAGGCGCTGCATCATTTGGATGCCATCCGCGATGGATTGATGCCTGTAGCCGTTGGTCTTGGAGAAAACCAAAACAGTCTTCGGCGCTTGGGTCCCGCAAGCAACCAAAAGCAAGCCAAAACCCATCATCCCGACATAAAAACAGAAGCGTCTCCAACCTTGTACTATCATCCTATTCGTCATTAAACCGCGACGAATATACCACGACTTCGACATCCACTGAAGTCGAACTTGACAAACTTGCTATAGACCGTGCTGGCCTTGAATAATTTTGATTTTAGCGGTGGGAAAGAGCTCTTGGGTCTGACTGAATACAAAAAAACGCATGCTCACTTCTCGAAGTTATATACTCCGACTTGTCAATGAGACCTTGCGACATCACTTGGAAAAGAAGCGAACGAACCGCTGAGCACAAATGAATTTCTCACTCGCCCTCAAGAAGGAAAAGTCCATCAACCCCTTACAATCAAAACTGCTCGATGCCATCAATGGGCATTGCTTTGTTGCCACTTTCGATCCTCACGGCACGGTCACAGACGCAAATGCGCTCTTTGTCGAAAGGTTTGGTTATCGGGACATCGCCATGCTTCGCGGCAAGCATTGCGCCCATTTGGTCACTGAGCGGTCGCCCAATATTGATGAATTTCAAATATTTTGGAGGCATTTGCTCAATGGTCATCCGCAAGTTGGTGCCTTTGAGCAATTGGACGCTGACGGAAACAAGTTTTGGCTCCAATCCACTTTTATCCCTGACATCGATACCACCGGGCAGGTTACTTCTATCCTGCAAATTGGCTCGGAAAACCCGGTACAGGACACGTCACAGAAGACCAATGAAGCGATCGCCGAGACGGTCGACCGATCCTTTGCCTACATCCAGTTTGACCCGAGGGGGTATATCCTTGAAGCCAACAAAAACTTCATAGAAGTGATGGGATATGGATCACTGAATGAAATCCAAGGACAGCACCATGCCATTTTCGTCGATCCCGACTTCGCATCGAGTGCGGCGTACAAATCCTTTTGGGAGGAGCTCGGTAGCGGTAAGACCATTGCTGGTGAGTTCCGAAGAATCACTAAAATGGGTGAAAGAGTATGGATCCAGGCCTCTTATAGCCCCATATTCGGTAGTGAGGGCAATGTGGAGTCCGTCGTGAAGATCGCGCATGATATTACCCAGGATAAAATACATACACAGCAGTTGCAGGCCTATAAAACTGCGATCGATACTTCCTTCGCTTACATCATGTTTCGACCGGACGGGACGATCGTCGACGCCAATCAAAATTTTGTTGTCACCATGGGATACGGATCCCTTGAAGAAATCGTAGGGCAGCATCATAGGCTCTTTGTGGAGCCCGATGAAGCGAGTTCAGCGGACTATGAACGTTTTTGGGAGGATCTCGCAGCAGGCCAAATCAAGCGAGGCCAGTTCAAAAGACGGACAAAAAATGGCAAAGAGGTTTGGCTGTTGGCCGCCTACTCTCCTCTGAAGGATGGTAAGGGGGAAATAAAGAATATCATCAAAATTGCAGCAGATATCTCCGATGCAAGACTTGTTGGGGAACAAGTCAAGTCATCTCTCAAAACCGACGTAAGCAAAAACCTCGAAGAGATCCTGATGGCCATTGGGGAGATGTCTAGGGGAGCTCAACAGCAGGTGGAAGAAACAGACCAGTCTTCGAAGAGGATAGAATCGAGTATGCAACTGGCTCAAGAGGTAGAGGGCCTGGCGAATACCGTCCAACAAGTCACGCGGACCAACTACGAGAGTAGCGAGAAAGGGAGTGACATCGTGAACGCCATGGTCCGAAATATGGAGAACATCAATGCTTTCGCAGGCAGCACACAGGCTTCGATGAAAGACTTGAATACCAGCACATCAGAGATCTCCCGGATGTTGGTCATCATGAAGGACATCGCTGCCCAAACTAATCTACTCGCGCTGAATGCGGCCATCGAAGCGGCTCAGGCTGGAGACGCCGGACGAGGATTTGCCGTGGTGGCAGACGAAATCAGAAAACTGGCAGAAAGTGCTAAGACCTCGGTGAAAGACATAGAGGTATTGGTCAGCTCCATTCAAAGCGGCTCACACCAGGTAGCTGAGTTTATGGAGGAGATGCTTGGTAAAGTGAGCAATGGCACTCAGGCAACAGACGAAGTGAGCAAGATCTTCTTGCAAATGCTACAAAAAACTGAGGAGGCCAGTGACTTATCCTCTCAAATCATGCGTGAGGCCACCAAGCAGCGTCAAGAAATGAAAGAAGTCGTAGAAGGTATCGAAAGTGTGGTAGTTGTTGCTCAGCAATCGGCCGCAGGATCACAAGAAGTGGTAGCCACCACGCATAAGCTTGCCGAGCACATCAAGGCGTTCTAGGTCTGCCGGATTTTTTCCTTAATCTCACCCGTTTCATAAGCACGTAGTAGCAACTTTAGATCATCAATCTCGCTCATCAGTCGCCGCCCATCATCGAGATCACGAACCTTCTGCTTGGCCGTCGACTGGTCCAATACCGTCTCGCTACCAGCAATGTCCACTTCAGCTTCTATGGCCTCTTTGCGAGACTCAAAAGGTTGGTGAGCAATCAGTTGACGGCCGAAGCAATTGTGTATCATCGTGTATCCAGCAATACCTGTCTGATCTTGATAGGCCTTGCTGAATCCTCCATCGATCACGATGAGCTTACCATTCGCTTTGATTGGGCTTTCCCCTTTTTTCACCGAAACCGGCACATGGCCATTGAGAATCACACAATTGCCCGTATCCAATCCAAACTCTTTCAAGATATCCAAACAAGTATGTTCGTCATCCCTAAACTGATAGTAAGGGTCTTTGACCTCTCTTTGTACCGCCTCGTCGTCCAGGAAATAACGCTCAAAAGTGGCCATCTTGTCCTTGCCAAAGAGCGGAGAATAAGGTCCCGCCCATAAATACCAGGTGAGGTCCACTGCGTACTGACCCTCTGCGGTTTGTGACCCGACGGCAAAAGCAATTTGCATTTGCTGGTCAAAAAAATCGAGGTAGCTCCTGCCCTTCATTGGCCCACGTCCCAGATCGACCTCGTGGAACCGTCCCTCGGCGGTCAAGGGCACGCAACCGTGGTACAGCAGGTTACGATTCGTGACCTTGTACATGCCCCCTTTGTTGAAAAGTGCCTGCGCATGCTTTTGCAGCCGCTCGCTTTTCTCGAAGGACACCTTCACCTTAGCGATTACTTCTCGCTCCGCCTCAGTCAATCGATAAGGATCAGAAGGATCAATCGTTGGGAAAAAAGTGTCCTTCAAGCTGTAGGATGCCCCATTGATTTCGATGGCACCTACCTCATAATTGATTTTGTCCAGCAGGAGTCGACTGCTCATTTGAAACTCAGGTCGGCGGCTGATGAGTTGGCCTTCCAATTTGAACTGTATGATGGAGATCGCCTTGTGCATCAGCTTGCTCAGCCATCGTTCTGACTCATTCATCAATTCGTCACTAGACACTTTGGGATTGAAAACGATGCCCTGATCCTCTTTGTAGTGCTCTATAGCAAACGAAGCGAGCGCAATCAAATTGATGCCATAGCCCTTCTCCAGGGTACTCGTATTGGCATACCGCAGAGACAAGCGCAGCACATTGGCGATACAGGCCTCATTGCCTAAAGACGCCCCCATCCACACGATGTCGTGATTACCCCACTGAAAGTCCACCGCATGATGTCTGGTAAGCTCGTCCATGATGATCTCAGCACCCGGACCGCGGTCATAGATGTCTCCAATAATGTGGATTTTATGAATCGCGAGCCGCTGAATCAACTTTGAAAACTCAATGATCAGTCGCTCCGCCTGGTCCACATCAATGATACTATCAATGAGGTGATCGTAGTAGTCATTCGCCTCACCAATTTCCCGCTGAGCGACAAGTTCCTGGATAAGGTCCGCGAGATCTAGGGGAAGTAGCTCACCAAACTTCCGGGATGCGTAGATCGAGGCAAAGTCCGTGGTGATCTTAATGAGCTGGAAAAGCTTCTCCTTGTAGAAGTCTCTACGACCTTGTGTCGGCCTAACTAGTGGCAGCTTCTCCTCCGGATAATAAATGAGTGTAGCTAATAAATTGATCTCATCTGGCTCCAGTTCTGCACCATAGATCTCCGTGATCTTCTGCTTGATCACACCAGACCCATTGCGCAGAACGTGCTGGAAGGCTTCGTGCTCCCCGTGAATGTCGCTCAAAAAAATCTCCGCCCCTTTTGTCAGGTTCAACACAGAGCTGAGTAAAACGACCTCTTTCGCGGCGGCTAGTCGGCTCGGGTAATCTTGCGCCAAAAGTTGCAGGAACTTGTCCTTGGGATCCATGGTTTCACTTTCTACAGTCGCAACCTAACCAAAAAAGGAATGACACTTAAGCAGTCTTGGATTTGAAAACGCAACGCCAGAGTTTTCGATAACAAGTGTTTTGGACCTGATCGTATCGGAATAGTAAGTTTTCACTGCTCTAGGGTGGCGAAAGCGTCATAATACAGTTATATTTGATATGACCGAGGAGATCACTGAATCTGCTGGCATTGATATTCTGCGTTAGCCAGCCAAGAGAATGCAACAACAAAGTGTGGAAGATGCCAAACCAAGTCTTCTATCCAGAGGTGTCTAGTGGCAAAGACCATTGACAGAAAGTAGACAATAATCACAAGCGCCCCTTATGCCCAAGTTTATAGCGTTTCTATTGATCGGGACACTAGCTTTTGGCCAGGCTCATGCCGTCGGCGGGTCCGATGCTACCTTTCGGCTCCAGGAAAAAGATTCAATCTGGATGCTAGAAATGGACTTGCCTCCTTCCGGAATAGAGACCACAATGAGCAGCTATCTGGATGGAGAGTTGCTACGGGATCTAAGCAGGCAGGAATACAACAGGGAGATTCTCGAATACGTTAGAACACATTTTCGATTGAAGGTCGATG
>JBCCXG010000234.1:0-8556 GCA_039191945.1 Bacteroidota bacterium | reverse complement strand
GTAAAGACGACTAAAACAGGCTAACGAATCCAAGAATATTCCTCCATGCTCGCAGTTAGGGAGCTCTATTAACATCCCAGCCGGTCAAGCCTCAAGGGCCTCATGCTTGGCGACGAATTCCGGATCAATCTCAACGCCGGAGCCGGGACCGCTAGGCACGGTGATCACCCCATTATTGCTTGTCAGGTCGGAGGTCGAACACTCCAAAGGAATGGATTCGTTGAATCCCTTGAACTCGTGATAGGGGCCCGCATTGGGCAAGGCCGACACAAAATGCATCATGTATAGATATCCGAGTCCCGAGCCTGAAATGTGCGGAACGCATGGCATGCCCATGACTTCCGCCATTCTTGCCACTTTCATAGATCGAATCATACCTCCGAAATAAAAAATATCTGGCTGCACGATGTCCAATGCTCGGTTGCCAATCAGCCAGCGAAAGTTACGCATGCTGGGTTCCTGTTCTCCTCCGGCAATGGGAACATTGAGGGACTCGGTCACCACCTTGGTCTCTCCGTACCAGTCAAAAGGTACCGGTTCCTCATAAAAGTCAAACTGGTACTCCTCCATGATCTTACCAACCCGAACCGCTTGTACAACATCATAAGAGCCATTGGAGTCCGCATAGATCGTCATTTCATCTCCAAAGGCGTCTCGCACCATGGGAATGAGTTGCTCGGTTCGCCCAGCTGGATAATCCTTGTTCTTGCTCATACGGCCACCTACCTTGAACTTCACCGCCTTTGCCTGCGAAGCCGCCACATGTTCCTTGATCTTGTCAATAGACTCCTCTGCTGATTGACCTCGGAAGTTATTGGCCTGATATACGTCTATTTCTTCGTGATAAAGGGTGCCAATCAATTCACGCATGGGTAATCCGGCGATGCGTCCTAGCATGTCCAGCACCGCGAACTCGATGGTGGCCCAAGGGACCCATAGTGAGAGGTTTTGGAGCTTGTAGTTGCTGCGATAGACGTACAGCTCCTCGTAGAGTGCCTCGAGATTGCGCACATCCTTTCCAATGAAAAATGGCTGCAGCCTCGTGAAGAAAATAGGCCACACCGACTGCAACTGAGCATTGTTCCCCACAGAAAGTCCTTCTGCCCCATTGGTCGATCGGACGCGGCAAATGAAGTTGTTTTCGTAACGCAACAGCTCCAATGACTCAACGATCACCGGATCCTTGAGAAATTGGTTATTCAAAACCGGCTTTGATATCATCTCATCCAGTGCTGCATAATCTACACTTGGTTCCGATTGGCTTTGAGCACAGGAACCCATGGCGATCGCACCTGTAGAAACGGTGGCCGCTGATTGCAGGAATTTTCGCCGACTAGCCTTCATAGTTTTCTGGTCTTGGATCTTCATTAAAGATAGATCGCTCTTAGTAAAGAAAAAGATTGGAGTGGGCGACGGTTACCAAGCTCCTTTTCATCCGGGTTTTCACCCCGCTCACTGCCTTCCAGCAGGAAAGCTGAGGTAGAATTCGGTTATTCGAAATTCATCTAGCATCCTCATGAAAAAGATCTTTATTCTCTCATTATTCCTTGGTGCCCTTTTCCAAGCACAAGCGCAATATTCGCAATACTTGCTGCCACCCATCGACGAAGAGATGATTGGTATGGCAAGGGATTTTTATGTAGTCACCAACAATGACGATACCCTTAGGGGTGATCGACTCCCGGGAGCAACGATGATCGACGGACAGCTACGTTCTTTTACCTTACGGACCCACGACAAACTTAAGGTCAAATTCAAAGCCCATGAAGTGAAGCTTCTGGCGGTCGGAATGAACGAATTCCTCAAGGTCAACACGGCCATGTCTGCACCCAATATCTTGAGGGCCATAGAAATGGACTGGAATGAAATTGCCAACCGGGAATGGGCCTACTTCGAACAAGTACCATTACCCAGAAAGCAGGAAAAGTCTGCCCTAATGCAGCTACTAAATTCCGGCTTCGACAGTAAGGTCAAGGTCTACGTTCGACCTAATTCCAACGAGACCGCAGACTCTTCCATCAACGGTGTACAACTAAGCGGTGGCGAGGATACTTCCTATATTGTCTTACAAGATGGCGTCTCAACCATTTACCGAAAGCGAAAATACAAAACGGAAGCGCTGACCAAGCTGTACAAAAACTGCGAGGTCTTCGCCAAGAATTACACTGGCGAAAAGATGAAATGGCAGGACTTTGGGGAGCATGTGCTCATCTACGACAAACTCTGTGGAGATAACGAGCCCAAGTAAGTTCGGCAAGAAATGAACAGGTATGAATAAAAAAAGACCCGGCACTGACCGGGTCTTTTCACTTATCTAAAGTAGAGCTTTGTAGCCGCTCTGTATCACAAATCTAGTGAAGGAGGAAGAATGACTTTGTCAATCACATGAACTACGCCATTATTTGCCATAATGTCAGCAGCCGCAACAGTGGCATCATTGATCTTAGCTCCCGATGATAAATCCACTTTGATCTCATCTCCCTGAACTGTCTTTGCAGTCATCCCATTTTGTAAGTCCGTTGACTTCACTGTTCCAGAAACTACATGGTAAGTGAGAATGGCTACCAATTTGTCTTTGTTCTCCGGCTTCAGTAAACTCTCCAATACGCCGTCAGGTAGGTTATTGAAGGCATCGTTGGTAGGAGCAAAGACTGTAAATGGACCATTACCACTTAGCGTCTCGACGAGCCCACCAGCTTTCACCGCGGCGACAAGGGTAGACAGCGACTCAGTGCCCACAGCAAGTTCTACAATGTTCTTGTCCTGTCCTTTTGCCGTAAATGCCACGACCAAGGCAAGTACAGCGATCAAGTTTTTGGTTCTTTTCATAGTTTTCGAATTATTTGAAAGTATAAGAGAATCGAGACGATTTTGTTTGCCCAGTTAACACAACTTAACATGAGAATGGGCTTATGAACGTCCTAAGGAGCTTTCTAAATCGAAATTTTACCTGGTAATGGGACGAATTTTTTAACTTCCTTCAATCAACGACTCGCCCATTCTATGAAATTTGCTGTCTCCTACCTGTCTTTCTTCCTACTTCCCTTGGCCATAATCGCTCAGGATGAAATGCTCTGTATGGGTCATCACTGGACCGAAAATGAGGCCAACCTGGTCATGAAGGAATTTGCCTCACAATGGGACGATTTAGAAAGTTGGGAAGCTCGCGCCAACCGGATCAAAGAAGGAATCATCAACGGCATGCAATTCGAAATGATGTCAAAGATCTCAGCCCCAGCTCGCGCGATCATTCGAGACACCAAAGAAATGGACGGATACATCGTAGAGAACATCGCCATAGAGAGCTTCCCGGGATTTTACGTGACGGGCAACTTGTACCGGCCCAGCGAGGGGGAGGGGCCCTTTGCCGCGATGCTTTGTCCTCATGGCCACCTACAGGACAAACGCTTTACTCATTATATCCAAAAGCGCAGTGCCGTGCTGTCGCGAATGGGTGCCGTCGTGTTTGCCTATGATATGGTAGGCTATGGAGAAAGCACCCAAGTAGAACATAAAATCCCGATCGCCTTGCTCTTGCAAACCTGGAACAGCAAAAGAGTACTCGACTATCTCCTTGCGCGACCAGATGTGGATCCCGATAGGGTAGGCATGACCGGCGGGTCAGGAGGAGGTACTCAAACCTTTATTTTGACCGCAATTGATGATAGGATTACCGCTTCGGCCCCAGCCGTACAGGTCTCAGCTCACTTCTTCGGGGGGTGCGTCTGTGAAAGCGGCATGCCCATTCACAAAAGCCTAGACCACCAGACTAACAATGTAGAGGTGGCCGCCCTTTGCGCTCCACGTCCCCTGCTACTCATCTCTAATGGAGGGGATTGGACTCGCAATACCCCACGTATCGAGTACCCTTACATCCAAAGTGTTTATGCGCTGTACGACGCGGAGCATAAAGTGGAGAATGTACACCTACCCAACGAGCGGCACGACTACGGCTACTCAAAGCGCACAGCGGCATACAACTTCTTTGCACATCATCTAAAGCTGAATGCCAGCGAAGTCCCCTATGATGACGGCTATGTCGAGGACTTCGTCACCATCCTGCCCCGCGAGTCGCTCGAAATATTCGGAGAGGATAATCCTCGCCCCGATGATGCACTCAAAGGATTGGATGAAGTCGTCCAATATATAGGCCTGTAACAGCAATACAGGGGATGGAAAGGAAGCAGAAAAGTCTAATGACCGATGAGTCGAGGCTAGTGCGATAACCCTTAATGGGTGACCAGTATCCTTGGAAGACCCGACCAAGTGCTCTTGCATGTCCGGTAGCTCATGTGCCTTACACTAGAGCAACGTCTGCTGTAATCGCTGGGCAAAGTGTTTAAGATTGACCACCACAGGATGCCGGGATTTTCGGCCCTGGGTAAGTACCTGGGCTCGCATGGTTGTTGTGAAATGAAAGTATGATCTTGACTTGACACTAAATGAAAGTCTTCACCCAATCATGGTCTTCAACACCTCTTTTGTCCCTATTCCTCTTGCTTACATCTGGTTGTCTTGATACTGGGCGAGACTGCGCGGTGCCCTCTTGTGCACCCCCTAATATCAATTGGCTCGTCGGTATTGAAATCCTATTTGAAAGCCAGGATGCGGCCGACCTGCAAGAGTTGCTTCTGATCCGGTACGATCGAGGTCAGTCGAGCCCCTTAGATACAATCACGCTTGACGTTTCTGCCAGCCGTCAATTGATCATTGGTCAAGGTAGTGAGATAGGTTTCACGTCAGACGTTTTCAGGGATAGGACCGTAGAAGAAGTGGAGCTTGACTACGAAATCCTAGTAGACAATGACACCTACGAAGTTGGTGAGATCGAAATCACCTCCGCTCCAGAACCGTGCGGTTGCAGATTGTACACGATCGCCAGTCTGGAATTCAACGGCGAGAGGATCTATGTCAATGACACCTGGGCAAGATTTACGCTTTGATCGCTACGGCTATCCCGCCTTCTCGCTGTACGAAAAGCGCTCTTTTGCAATAAGCGCAAACATGATGAAGAGTAACAATAAGGTGAAAAACAAGCCGGTCCTCAACCCGTAATTCTCTCCGACGAAGCCGATCGTCGGAGGTCCGACGAAGAAACCAGAGTATCCAATGGTCGTAGCCATCGCGATACCTACGCTGGGCGAAATTCCCGGCATATTACCCGCTGTTGTATAGACGATGGGCACGATGGTCGATAGCCCCAATCCAGCCAGAAAGAGTCCGATGGTTGTCAGCGGCATCACGGGGAAAATAAGAATGATCGTCAATCCCGATATGGCCAGAATCGAGTCCAGTACCAAAAGTCTCTTCTTCCCAAGTCTCGCTGTTAAATAATCTCCGATCAATCTCCCTGTCGTCATTGCCGCTCCAAAAACGCCAAACGCCACCGCCCCCATCGTCTTGGAGCTACCTACCACTTCGTTCACATAGATGGCAGACCAGTCGAGCATCGAGCCCTCCGACAGCATTCCACAAAAGGCGATCAGGCCCAGGGGTATGATGGCCTTACTCGGGAGTAGAAAAGAGGAGGCAGGTTTGCTCGCGCCCTCATTCGCGTTTTTAATCAGTCGAGTAGAAAAGTAGACAAAGCCCAGTAGAGCGATCACCGAAACGATCAGCAGATGGGTACTTAGCGGCACATCGAACCTAGAGAACAGGGCACCGCTCCCCGCACCTGAGGCCATCCCAATACTCCAAAAAGCGTGAAAAGAAGACATAATAGGCTTTTTGTACTCTCGCTCTACCAGCACCGCCTGCTCGTTCATGGCCACGTCCATGGAGCCGTTGGCAAAGCCGATCAAGAAAAGAATCATCCCCTCGACATAGATGTTGGTTTGCAAGGCAATGAGGGAGGTGGATACACAGAGGAGGATGGCCGTGAAAAGACAAACCTTATCACTACCAAATCTGTAAGCTAGCCAACCTGTGAATGGCATAGCCAGAAGTGCCCCGATGGCCATCACAAAAAGCAGTGTCCCAAGTTCCGCATGTGAAATGCTGAGAAATGTCTCCAACTGCGGCAATCGTGAAGCCCAATTGGCGTGGGTGAAGCCGCTCATGAAAAAGAATGCAGTGACAGCGATGCGATGAATTCTCATGGCAGGAAGGTTAAAAATCGCGGCAAAGAAAGATATAATCAGCTAACAATGCAGACGAATCATTCAGTTCGCCCACAATTCTCCCAAAAATTATCTCACCTGGCCTGCCACGGCGTGAGAGCATCTGTATCAACTCCCACATCATTAGACGGATGACGAATGAGCGCGATTTGCTGCAAAGAGCAGCGACTCACTTCCGATGTAGGCTGACACTTCCCTTTTGAAATATGCTTATGGGGCATGAAGACGGGGCCCAAGGTGCTTTCACTATTCTGACTTCCTCACCCTCACTGGATACTCCGGACGCTCCGGATAAGTAGGGGGATTTTGCTCCAACTCCTCCAACACCACTTCAATCGCCTTCTCCAATTGTGGGTCACGACCGGCCATTACCTCTTTGGGCCACTGCTCCACCTCGATATCGGGTGCGATCCCTTCATTTTCGATGCGGAAGCCGTCCTCGTTGTAAAACGCTAGATTGGGTGCCATGACCATGCCCCCGTCAATGAACTCAGGAAATCCCAATATCCCTACAAGGCCGCCCCATGTGGTCTTGCCAATGAGTTTACCGAGGCCAAACTTTCGAAACATCCAGGGCAGGTAATCACCACCAGAGCCCGCAGTTTCGTCAATTAGCATCACTTTGGGTCCTTGAATGGATGCACTTGGAGCTTTCAGGTCGTGCCCGTAGCGGAAGTTCCAATGGGACTGGTAGGGCTTTTTGAGGATATCGATGTAGTAGTCAGCAAGCTGCCCGCCCCCGTTGTGTCGCTCGTCCACGATGATCGCCTTTTTGTTGGCCTGCGGGAAGAAGTATCGCTTGAAGTACCGATGCCCCGCGGTAGTCGTATTCGGCACATAGACATAAGCGACCTGTCCATTGGTCGCCTCCTCAACTTTCTTGATATTGCCCTCTACCCAGTCCCGATTTCTCAAGGCGTATTCGTTGCCCAGGGGCACGACTTTTACTTCTCTAGATCCTTGTCCTGAGGCTTGTGTACCGACCGTCAACGTCACAATCTTGTCCACCTTATTTTCAAAGAAACTGTAGAGGTTTTGGTCCGCGGTCACCTGCACCCCGTCCACGGCCAGGAGGTACTCTCCCGCTGCGACGTTTACACCGGGTTCGGTCAGCGGTGAGCGGAGGTCTGGTGTCCAATTCAATCCTCCGTAAATCTTTTCAAAACGATAGCGGTTGTCGGACACTTCATAATCAGCCCCGAGTAATCCCACACCGACCCGGTCTGGGTTGGCCATGCGGTCGCCCCGACTTCCGAATCGGTGATGGCCTACCGCCAGTTCGCTAAACATCCACTCCATCATCCGATAGAGGTCACTGCGGCATGTGACATCGGAGAGAAAAACTTCGTACTTCGCCTTCATGGCATCCCAGTCGGCCCCGTGCATCCCTGGATCGTAGAAGTAGTCCCGATTGACCCGCCAGGCTTCGTAAAAAATATTAGCCCACTCCTGCGTTGGGTCAATCTTCACTTTAATGGCATTGATCCCTAGGCTACCATTTTCAGGCTTCTTGCCAGTGTCTCCGATAGACCATGAACTGCCATTTCGAGTGAGCATTTTCTTACCATCACTTGAGATCAAGAAGAAGTCGGCTTTCATCACCTCCTTTGCCTCCCGGTCCTTCAAGTCAAACTTCATCAGTGACTGCGGATCGCTCCACCTCGCATTGGGCATCCTCGAAGTGTAATACAGTTCGCCTTCCGAGGGACTGGATAAGAACCCATACATTCCGGGTTGCATCGGTAGACTGATGATGCGGTTTTGGATGCCGTCCCAATCGATTCTTAGGGCTTGCTCGGAATCGTCTTCCTCCTCCTCTTCATCGACCTCCCCAGTTTCTTCGTCATTCTCTTTGGCCAATGGAGAAATAAGCTCTTTTTGTAAGGTGATCAGGTAGATAGACTGCGTCATCCGCATGTCTTGATTGGATTGGTCAAACCAGTTGACTACCGGCCCTGCGTCGGTCGAGGCCAGCATATAGAGATACTTCCCGCTGGGATCAAAAACGGGCTCGGAGACATTCGAAAGTCCGTCGGACAGCGGAAAAGACTTACCTTCAGATAATGAGAAAGCAAAGGCCTGTTCAAAATTGGTTTCCGTAATCACCGTGTAGGAAACCCACTCCGAGTCGTGGGACCAAGAGCCAAACATGTAGCGGAAAGCACCCGGCACATACAATGCATCGGTGGCTACCTTGGTCACGTTAGAAGTCGCAACATTGACCACGTAGAGGTTACGGCCATTGTCGACAAACGCCATCTTTTCGCTATCCGGAGACCACCTTGGGTAGGCATAAAAACCAGTCCCACCAGGAGCAATGGTCTTCGTCGACCCATTGCTTAGGGTCTTTACATGCAAGGCGTACTCACCTCCTTCATCCGAAAAGTAGGCGACATGTTTGCCGTCGGGCGACCAGTTGGGGTCTTGCTCATGTACG